>NZ_LOWY01000056.1:0-53723 GCF_001524185.1 Burkholderia sp. FL-7-2-10-S1-D7
GTCGAGCCTGGCTGGATTCCGATAATATCGACGCGAGACTCACTGCCTGACTGGCTACAAAATTCCGCCGCAGGTCAAGGGAAGAACGACTCATTGCGTCCCCGGCAAGTCAAAGGGCACCGCAACTACAGTTGATACGGCGCCAGTGGAACCGAAGACAAATCCACAGACAAAGCCTTCACCTGTAACTGTCGCGCTATCAAACTGTTCACGCGGCAATGGCTGGCATCAACCCTCGCGGTATCCAAGGTGTCTAAGCGGAACGGCAGCGCGGATGCCCCAAAGGGGCCGGGGGTGTCAAAACTTCCGGCCCCTTTTTCATCTAGACCGACCGCTCCCGCACGCGCGGAAAATTTCCCCCTTTTCACACTTTTGTTAAAGCCGCTAACACCAAAACGGCCGTCCGCCCGGTACATCGCTGGATTTACGATGCTCGGATTGTTTGACGTTACCCGACATTCGGAATGTGGCCCTGCACTAATATGAGCCGCCAGAGCGTCTAGGGTGGCCGCTAACCACCCAGCAAACAGGAGGGTTATGTCTGAACGAGCTTGGATCAGAAAGGGCGACACGTCATCGGCAGGGGGCGAAGTACTCGAAGGCATCGAGAACGCCGCACATCACGGGGTGGCCCTTACTTTCGTCGGGGCGCAGGTTTTCTGTCCGGTATGCAAATCGATCGGCCATATTGAAGCAGCCGGGCATCGCTTGACGATGACGATGTACGGCAAAGAGCAGGCCCTTGAAGACGATCTCTGCCGGTGCCTGTGCAATCCACCGCCTACCATGATCGCCAGCCAGCACACTGGCGTGCACAACTTCGGGCAAGGCAGTGATGCCGTCGCAGTGACGCCAATGGTGGTTACTCCTGGCCCCCGGTTGGTCGGCATTACATTGCCCACGGAATACGCGGGAACCTCTCCATGGGCTACTCAAACTCCCGCACTAGAAAATCCCCCCGATAGTCCGACCAGACCGCTCGGCGACGCCGACCCGTTCGAATATGCTGAAGATGTCACCGGGGACGCGGAGCAACTGGCCGGTGTGGATCGATCCGACATGATGGCGTGCGACATCATACGGGCGGAGTGTAAGGGGTCGGTATTGCGAGAGTTTCCGGGGCAATACCTGAACTCGACCCTTGGAAAAATTCAGAGCGATGCGGGTGACGGCGTCAAGGAAGCCCGAAAGGCTCTCAAGCTTCTTAACGACAATCGGTTTAAAAAATAGGTGATGACGATGGCTGAAAACGTACTCTTTGACCTGCTTGACCGGCTCGACGCCGCGAAGATTCATTACATGCTGAGTCGCAATCGCCCTGATACGGTGTTGGTTTCAATCACGGCAGTCGGGTTGCGCGTTGAAGTCGATGTGTTCAGGGACGGACATATCGAAGTATGCGCATTCAGAGGGGCGGAAGAAGCGGCCGATGACCCGTGGCCACTCCTTGAGCAAGTCATCAGCGAGAATCGCGACTGACGGCATCCTACGGCTGTAGCGAATTTGATCGAATCGCAAATGCCGCCACTCGGGCGGCTTTGCCATGGGCTATCAGTGGGCAGCCCCATCGATACGGGGGCAACTCTGCGGGCAACTCCACAAACTACGCCAAGCAAAGCCCTTGTACCGCATGGGTCTCTTTGAATTATTTCATTCCGGCCCTGGCACCAGTATTTCGCAGCGTCATGCGCTGCACCTGTCGAAACCCGCGCAAGCTCGTCGCTTCGCGGGTTTTTTGTTTTTCCCGCGCGTTTTTCCCCACGCGCATCGCACACCGCAACGCGCGCCCTCCCCCGGCAGTCCAAGTATCAGGACACGCAAGCACGGAGGCCCACCATGTCCACGCGCGTCTTCTTTTCGAGCCGGATTGGCCGAGGCATGCTCGTCGCGCTGCTGTCGATCATGCTGGGCGGATGCGACCTGCTCCGCCAGCCACCCGTGCCCGACTGGCCCGGGCCGCATGCGCCCTACCCGTTCCCGGACAACATTCCCCACCGCACCGAGTGACCGGCTCGACCGACCTTGACCCAACGCGTGCGCCGCGCGTTCAGCCCTGCTCGCAGAACCGCGGGATCGCGAAGGCGGGTCGGCGCGAAGCCGCGCAGCGCGGCGGCGAGCACGCGGTAGCCGCGCGCGGCCAGCGTTTCGGCCACGGCTTCCCCCAGCCGACCGGGCTGAAGGCGCGCGCCGGCCGCAATACATGTCGAATGCCGCCGTCGATCGCAGTCGGCGCGGGCGGGCGCGGCGCCCTTTTCAGTCGCCGGTCGCGGTCGCGCCCGTGTCGTTCAACGCATCCGCCATCAGCTCCGCGAACCATTCGATGAACGCGTTGAGCCGTCTCGACCGGTGCCGGCGATGCGGATAGACGGCCGACACGTCCATCGGCGCGGCCCGATGGCCGGGCATCACCTCGACCAACGCCCCGCTGTCGAGCAAATGCACGACGTCGAAGCGCGGAATCTGGATCAGCCCCATCCCGGCGATGCAGCTCGCGATGTAGGTTTCGGCGTTGTTGACGGTCACGCGGCTCGGCAGCGCCAGGGTATGGTGGCCGCCGTCCGCACAGTATTCCCAGCGGAGCTCGCGGCCGGTCATCGGTGACGCATAGCCGATCGCCCAGTGCCCGTGCGCGAGCGCATCGGGGTGCTCGGGCACGCCGCATTCGCGCAGGTAGTCGGGGCTCGCGCAGTTGATCAGCGCGAACTGCCCGAGCGGCCGCACGACGAGGCTGCTGTCCGCGAGCCGCCCGACCCGGATTGCGCAGTCGACGCCCTCCTGCACGAGATCGATCGAGCGGTCCGTCGAGCCGAGCGACAGTTGCAGCTTCGGGTAGCGGCGAAACAGCGACGGCAGCGCGGGCGCGATCACGCGGCGCGCGATCCGGCTCGGCGCATCGACGTTCAACCGCCCGATCACGTCGCGCTCGCGGCGCCGGAACAGCCGGTCGAGCTCATCGGCTTCCGCGAGCAGGCGCCGGCCGCGCTCCAGCAGCAGCGCGCCGTCGGCCGTCAGCTGCACCTGCCGCGTCGTACGGTGCAACAAGCGCGTGCCGAGCGCGGTCTCGAGCTGCTGGACAGCGGCCGACACCGTCGCGCGCGGCACGTCGAGCGCATGCGCGGCCTTGATGAAGCTGCCCATCTCGGCAACCTGAAGGAAGATTCTGACCTGGTCCAGCTTGTCCATCGGCGGGAGGAAAACGTGGGGTCGGACGACCGTCGCCGGCAAACGCCGCGCGTCGCGGCCGATCCCGGCGGCACAAAAAAAACGGGCGCGCGGCCTTGTGCCCACGCGCCCGCCCATTGTCCATGCAAACGGTCCATTGCGGATCGCCGCGCGCACGCGACGACCGCCGGCACGGCCCGTTACTTGGTCGTATAGCCGCCGTTGATCAGGATCGTCTGGCCGGTGATCCACCAGCCGTCGGTCACGAGATGGCGGATGAACGGCACGACGTCCTCGATATCGGTGAGGCCCGTCTTGCTGAACGGCGACAGCGCAGCCGCCGTCTTGTGATACGCGACCGCGTCGGCGCCTTCGGCCGGGTAGAAGAACGGCGTGTCCATCGGGCCCGGCCCGACCGCCGTCACCGAGATGCCGCGCGCACCGTATTCTTTCGACGCCGCGCGCGTGAAGTGCTCGACGGGCGCCTTCGATCCTTCGTAGGCCGCATAGAACGGCGTGAACGCGCCGAGCAGCGACGTCACGAGCGTGACGAGCTTGCCGTGATCCTCGAGGTGCCGCCCCGCTTCCTTGATGAAGAAGAATGCGGACTTGCTGTTGACCGCGAACATCTCGTCATATTCGGCCTCGGAGATTTCGGTGATCGGCTTCTTCAGCACCTTGCCGACGGTATTGATCGCGATGTCGATCTTGCCGAAGCGCTGCTTCGCGTCGCCGAACAGCTTCTCGACCGCGGCGGCCGTCGTCAGGTCGGCCTGGAACGTCGCGGCCTCGGCGCCGGCCGCGCGCACGGCGGCGGCCGTCTCTTCGGCCTGCGCCTGCGACGCCGCGCTGTTGTAGTGAATCGCCACCGCCTTCGCGCCGTGGCCGGCCAGATCCCGGGCGATCAAGCCGCCGAGATTCTTGGCGCCGCCGGCGATCAGGATGACCTTGTCTGCGAGCGTGTGAGTAGCCACGGTTGACTCCTGTTTGCGTTGAATGACGCCAGAAGTGTAGGCACGCGCGACGCGCCGGTCAGCCGGGCATGGCTGGATGGATTATCCAGAAAAACGATCCAATCAGGCATCGGGAATGGTGGGCTGCCCCACCGACGTGGGCGGCGAAATCTGCTCGACGCGACACGTCGCACGGCCACCGCCCACGCGCGAGTCAGCGTGCGTAAAGCGCCGCGTCGATCTTGCCGAGCAGCCACTGCATCCCGGCCAGATGCTGCTGGTCGTGGCTGCACAGATAATGAACGAGGCCGCGCACGGTCAGCGCGCCATAGCCTTCGAACTCGCCGGTGCGGGCAAGCTGCTCGGGAGTCAGGCGCGACACGAGGTCGAGCGTCTCGCGCCGCGCGTCGCGAATCGCCGCGAGTACGTCGGATGCGTACGCGGCGTCATAGCGGCGCTCGATCGCGAGCGCGTCGCCGTCAACCGACACGAGCAGCGGATGATCCTCATCGAGCATCCGCCTCAACCGCACGTGGTAGCCGTCGATCTCGATGTCGCGCACGTGGCAGAGTTGCCCAAGCGGTGAGAAGTGCTCGCTCGGGATGCCGTTCCAGTCGTCGGGGGTCCAGCGTGCATAGCCGTCCGGCACGGCGGCGAAATGGGCTTCGAGCTGGCGGGGAAAATCGGCGAGTGCATCGAGCGTCGTCGGATTCATGCGGCAAACTCCGTGTCGGGTGAGAACGGTGGCAGCCCTCGCACGGACCTGCCGCCGCCCTGGCGCTACTTCACGCTGACACCGTCTTTCCGTGAAGAAGGAACGTGCGCCGCGTCGCGCGCGGCGCTCCGCAGCTTACCAGCGCGGGCGGGTTCGTGCCGGCGCCGGCCCGCCGCTTGATAGAATGCGCGCGCTATGGATCTCGAAAGCATTCTCTACACGCAGGGCTTCGGCTCGCGCCGCCAGTGCCGCGGACTGATCGAAACGGGCCGCGTCACCGTCGCGGGCGCGAGCGCGACCGACCCCGACGCGTCGTTCGACACCGACGGCCTCGTGTTCACGGTCGACGACACCGCCTGGCCGTTCCACGCCCGCGCGTATCTCGCGCTCAACAAGCCGGCCGGCTACGAGTGCTCGCGCGAGCCGCAACACCATGCGAGCGTGTTCAGCCTGCTGCCCGCGCCGCTCGTCGCACGCGGCGTGCAGTGCGTCGGCCGCCTCGACCAGGACACGACGGGCCTGCTGCTGCTGTCCGACGACGGCCAGTTCGTGCACGCGTACACCTCGCCGAAGCGCAAGGTGCCGAAGACCTACGTCGCGACCGTGCGCCACCCGCTCGACGACGCCCAGCTGGACGCGCTGCGCGCCGGCGTGCAGCTCCACGGCGAGCCGAAGCCGATCGCGGCGGTCGCCGCCGACGCGCGCGACACGCACGCGCTCGCGCTGACCGTCCTCGAAGGCAAATATCATCAAGTGAAGCGCATGGTCGCCGCGGCCAGCAACCGCGTCGAGGCGTTGCACCGCGAAAGCATCGGCGGCTTCACGCTGCCGGACGACCTGGCGCCCGGCGCGTGGCGCTGGCTCGGGGAAGACGACCTTTCAGCCCTGCGTCATTCCGTCAAAACCCTGTAAGGGAAAATCCGCACGACCGTTCGGTGTCCGGCCGCGTCGCGGCCGCACGATCCCCCGCTATACTGAAATCACAAGCTGTACGAGCAGCGATGCAGGGGAGACATCATGAACATCAACCATTCTTTCGAATTGTCGTACGTGACGATCGCGTTCGCGATCGTGGGTGCCATCGTGATCGGCGGGCTGCTGGCCACGATGCACATGAAGCACAAGTACCATCCGAACCTGATCGGCGCGCTGATCGGCGCGTTGCTGTGCTTCCTGCTGATCGAGGCGTTACCGGCGCTGACCTGACGCGCCGCGCGGCGCGAGCGTTTGAAGGAATTCGTCTACGGTCGGATAGCGCAACGTCACGCACAATTCGGCCTTGAGCCGCGCATTGGACAGGCGCCGCGACTCGCGCATGAACGACAGGAGCGTCGGCTCGAGCTGATGCTCGGCGTCCGCGCGACTGATCCGCGGCGGCAGCGGCAGGCCGAACGCCTGCGCGACCCGGTCGAAATACTCCCCCATCCGCAGTTCGCTGTCGTCCGACGCGTGCACGGCGCGCGCCGGCTTGCCGCGCACGGCCGCGCGCCGCAGGATCGCCGCGAGATCGTCCGCGTGGATATGGTTCGTGTAGACGTCGTCGGCCGCGTCGAGCGCCGGTGTGCCGCGCTCGAGCCGCGCGAGCGGCAGCCGGTTCGCCGCATAGATGCCGGGAATGCGCACGATGCGCGCGGACAGCACGCCGCGCACCGTCGCCGCCCGCAACTGGCGCTCGGCCGACACGCGCCGGAACGCGCGCGGATTCGCGGGGCGCAGCGGCTGCGTTTCGTCGATTCGCGCCCCGCCGCAATCGCCGTATACGCCCGTCGTGCTGGCGTAGACGAGCGTCGGCGCGCGAAGGGCGTCGGGTACAATACGCGCTGCCCGCACCGGCGTGCCGGCCTGTCGGGTCGCGGCACGCAGCGTGCGGAGCCGGCCGACCGACGACACCGGCGGTGCGGATGGCCGCCGTGCAGGCACGGACAATGCGGCGATCAGTGCGCGGGTGCGGCGATCGTCGCGGCCGTCGGACTGCGGCGGCGCGAGATGCAGGATCGTGCGGGCGAGCCCCGCGATACGTCCGAGCGTAGCCCGGCGATCGAGGTCGCCGACGATCGGCGTCGCGCCTGCTGCGCGCAATTCGTCGCAGCGGCCCGGGTGGCTCGTCAGCGCGACAATGCGCAGGTTGGGGCGCGCGGCGCGCCATTGCGCGACGCAGCGCAGGCCGACGTCGCCGCAGCCGACGATCAGTGCGCGCGGCCGGCGCAGGATTCGAGTCGCGATCATGTTGGTTGCGAAATCAGTAGCCACCGTTGCGCGACGCGCAACGGGTTTGCATTGTAGCTGCCGTGCCGACATGCACGGTCCCCACATTTTGTTCTATTTGGTTCTATGGCATTCAACGTTACTCTCAAGCAAAGCGGCCGGCAGTTCCAGGTCGAATCGGACGAAACCGTGCTGGCGGCGGCGCTGCGCCAGAACGTCCATCTGCCGTACGGATGCAAGAACGGCGCGTGCGGCTCCTGCAAGGGCCAGATCGTGTCGGGCCAGATCGAACAGGGTCCGCATGCCGCGTCGGCGCTGTCCAACGACGAACGCACGCGCGGCCTCGCGCTGCTCTGCTGTTCGAAGGCGCAATGCGACCTCGAGATCGACGTGCGCGAAATCGCCGGCGTCGACGGCGTGCAGGTGAAGAAGCTGCCGTGCCGGATCGCGGCGCTCGAGCGCCGCGCCGACGACGTGATGATCGTGAAGCTGCAGTTGCCCGCCAACGAGCGCCTGCAATACCTCGCGGGCCAATACGTCGAGTTCATCCTGAAGGACGGCTCGCGCCGCAGCTACTCGATGGCGAATGCGCCGCACGAGGAAGGCCCGATCGAGCTGCACATCCGCCACATGCCGGGCGGCAAGTTCACCGACCACGTGTTCGGCGCGATGAAGGAGCGCGACATCCTGCGCTTCGAAGGCCCGCTCGGCACGTTCTTCCTGCGCGAGGATTCCGACAAGCCGATCGTGCTGCTCGCGTCGGGCACCGGCTTCGCGCCGATCAAGGCGATCATCGAGCACGTCAGGCATTCGGGCATCACGCGGCCGATGACGCTCTATTGGGGCGCACGCCGCAAGAAGGACATCTACCTCGGCGAGCTCGCCGAGCAATGGGCGCGCGAGATCCCGAACTTCAAGTACGTGCCGGTGCTGTCCGAGCCGGACGACGCCGACCAGTGGACCGGCCGCACCGGCTTCGTCCACCGCGCGGTGATCGAGGACCTGCCCGATCTGTCGGGCCACCAGGTGTACGCGTGCGGCGCGCCGGTGATGGTCGAATCCGCGCAGCGCGACTTCACCCAGCACCACGCGCTGCCGGCCGACGAGTTCTACGCGGACTCGTTCACGAGCGCCGCCGATCTCGCGCATCCGGTCTGAGCACCGGGCGCGCCCGCGTCCCCTGCTGCGCGCCGCCGTGACACATTCATGGCATCGCGGCGGTTTACAGTGGGGCGCGGGATGCCTTATGCTTGAGCACATGAACCGCTTCCTGTCCGCTCTCCGACGTCGCCGCTCGCCGCTCCGCCCGGATGCCGCCGGCTCGTCACGGACTCGCGCGTAACCCTCCTCCGCTTCACCGGTTACGCACAAGCTGTTCGACCTACCAGCCACGGCCTCCCGTGGCTTTTTTATTGCCCGTTTCCCTTTCAACGTCCGCTGGAGTCTGCTGTCATGCCCCTGAACGATTACCCGATCGACTCGCTGATGTACATCACGAACCGCCCCGACATCGTGTTTACGCACGGCAAGGGTTCGTGGCTCTACGATCACACGGGCAAGCGCTATCTGGACTTCATTCAGGGCTGGGCCGTCAACAGCCTCGGCCACTGCAACGACGGCATCGTCGAAGCGCTGAAGACGCAGGCGGAGAAGCTGCTGAACCCGTCGCCCGCGTTCTACAACGAACCGATGGCGAAGCTCGCGGGGCTGCTGACGCAGCACAGCGTGTTCGACAAGGTGTTCTTCACGAACAGCGGCGCGGAAGCGAACGAAGGCGCGATCAAGCTCGCGCGCAAGTGGGGCCGCAAGTTCAAGAACGGCGCGTACGAGATCATCACGTTCGACCACAGCTTCCACGGCCGCACGCTCGCGACGATGTCGGCCAGCGGCAAGCCGGGCTGGGACACGATCTACGCACCGCAGGTGCCGGGATTCCCGAAGGCCGAGCTGAACGACATCAACTCGGTCGAGAAGCTGATCACCGACAAGACCGTCGCGGTGATGCTCGAGCCGATCCAGGGCGAAGGCGGCGTGATTCCGGCGACGCGTGAATTCATGCAGGCGCTGCGCGCGCTGACGAAGCAGCACGACCTGCTGCTGATCGTCGACGAAGTGCAGAGCGGCTGCGGCCGCACGGGCACGCTGTTCGCGTACGAGCTGTCCGGCATCGAGCCGGACATCATGACGCTCGCGAAGGGCATCGGCGGCGGCGCACCGCTCGGCGCGCTGCTGTCGAAGGCCGACGTCGCGGTGTTCGAAGCCGGCGACCAGGGCGGCACCTACAACGGCAACCCGCTGATGACGGCGGTCGGCCATTCGGTGATCTCGCAGCTCGTCGCACCCGGCTTCCTCGAAGGCGTGCGCGCGCGCGGCGAATACCTGAAGCGCAAGCTGCTCGAGCTGTCGGAGGAGCGCGGTTTCGAGGGCGAACGCGGCGAAGGCCTGCTGCGCGCGCTGTTGCTCGGCAAGGACATCGGCCCGCAGATCGTCGAGAAGGCGCGCGACATGCAGCCCGATGGCCTGCTGCTGAACGCGGCGCGCCCGAACCTGCTGCGCTTCATGCCCGCGCTGAACGTCACGACCGAGGAAATCGACCAGATGATGGCGATGCTGCGGTCGATCCTCGACACGCTCTGAGGAGACCGCCGCGATGAATGCCGCCGCCGAGGCTGTTGCTATCCGCCCGTTCGAACGCGCCGACACCGATGCCGTGCTCGCGGTTTGGCGCGACGCGTTCCCGCAATACGACGAAGCCGGCGCGCCGCCGCACCGCGATCCGCTGCGATCGATCGAGCTGAAGCTCGCGACGCAGCCGGAACTGTTCTTCGTCGCGACCAGCGGCGCGCGGGTCGTCGGCACGCTGATGGCGGGTTTCGACGGTCATCGCGGCTGGCTGTACTCGTTCGGCGTGTCGAACGATGCTCGTCGACTCGGCGTCGGCCGCGCGCTGATCGCGCATGCGGAACGCGCGCTCGCCGCGCGCGGCTGCCTGAAGATCAATCTGCAGGTGCTGCCCGGCAACGACGATGCGTGCCGCTTCTATGCGGCGCTCGGCTATCGCGTCGAGGAGCGCATCTCGTTCGGCAAGACGCTGCCGGCCGCCTGACGCCGCCGGCAGCCCCCATCAGCGCGTGATCGGCCCCGCGTCCGGCAGCGGATTGCCGAGCGCGTCGGTCGGCACGGCCTGCTGCTCGAACGCCGCGAAATACGCGGCCCATTGCGTTTCGCTCACGCGCACGATCAGCGCGCCGTCCTGCCACACGTCGTTGTGATCGTTGTGGTCGTCGCCCGCGCGGTGCAGGTAGTGCGAGCCCGTCGACCCCTGGTTCATGTGCGTGTCGTGGATGCCGTTGCCTTCCGAATACGTGCGGCCGAACACGACGACGTCGAGCCCCTGCGACTGCGCGGCGTTGACGAGCCGCAGCAGAGACGGGATCGGCTCCGCGTTCTCGGTGCCGTCCATCACGGCGCTGGCGCGCCATGCCCCGGTCTCGTTCAGGATGTCGCTGCGCAGATAGTCGAGCGCCGGCAGCGCGGTTTGTCCGGTGAGATGGTTGTAGCCTTCGGCCGCGGCCGCGAGCGTCGCCGTGACCGGATGATGGAAATCGTAGACGAGCTTGTAGTTCAGCAGGTCGTCCGAGTCGTTGGTGCCGACGTTGATCGCGACGTCCCAGTCGCCGGTCGGCAATGCGAGCGTCAGGTGGATGTGATACTGGATCTCGCTGCCGTGCGGCGAGCCCTTCAGCTGCGCCACCGATGCCACCTTCGCCTTCACGAAACCGTAGTCCAGACTCATGCGTGCTCTCCGTGTCCCGATGGATCGTCCATGCTACGCAGCCCGCGTGTCGGTTTGCGGACGGCCGGTTGCGGACGGCTGGTTGCGGGGGGCCTGCTACCGGGTCCCGCGCCGCATGGTCGGCGTCACCGCCGAATGAATGGAGTCGCATCCGCACGCACAGTTCGTCGCCGAGCGCGCCGCACGAAAAAAAAAGCTGCCACGGCATCCCGTGACAGCTTTTCGAAAGCCCTCGTGCGGCGCGCCGGCATCCGCCGTCGCGCCGCACCGGGCCCGCTCATTCGCCCAGATACGCGGCCCGCACCTTCGGATCGTCGAGCATCTGCTTCGCGTCGCCTTCCATCGTGACCACGCCCGAGTCCATCACATAACCGCGGTCGGCCGCTTGCAGCGCGAGGCGCGCGTTCTGCTCGACCAGCAGCACCGTGATGCCCTCCTTCGAGATCTCGCGCACCACTTCGAAGATCTTCTCGACCATGATCGGCGACAGCCCCATCGACGGCTCGTCGAGCAGCAGCAGCTTCGGCTTGCTCAGGATCGCGCGCGACATCGCCAGCATCTGCTGCTCGCCGCCCGACAGCGTGCCCGCGAGCTGCGTCGCACGCTCCTTCAGACGCGGGAAGAAGCCGAACATCCGGTCGACGTCCTTCTTGATCTGCTCCTTGTCGTTGCGCAGGTACGCGCCCATCTGCATGTTCTCGATGATCGACATCCGCGCGAAGATCCCGCGGCCTTCCGGCACCATCGCGAGCCCGCGTTTGAGCAGCTCGTGCGACGGCACGCCCTTGATCGACTTGCCGTCGTACTCGATGTCGCCCGCCGAATACGGCTTGAGACCCGTGATCGCCTTCATCGTCGTGGTCTTGCCGGCACCGTTCGCGCCAATCAGCGTCACGAGTTCGCCCTGACGGACTTCCATGTCAACGCCCTTGACGGCCTGGATGCCGCCGTAGTTGACCTGCAAGCCCTTGATTTTCAACATTGCCGCTGCCATCAGTGCACCCCTGCGCCGAGATATGCCTCAATCACCTTCGGATTCTTCTGCACGTCCTGCGGCAGACCCTCGGCGATCACCTTGCCGTAATCGAGCACCGTCATCCGGTTGCACAGCCCCATCACGAGCTTCACGTCGTGCTCGATCAGGAGAATCGTGCGGCCGTCCGAGCGGATCTTGTCGAGCAGGCGCGTGAGTTCGACCTTCTCGGTCGCGTTCATCCCGGCCGCCGGCTCGTCGAGCGCGAGCAGCTTCGGGTCGGTCGCCAGCGCGCGGGCGATTTCCAGCCGGCGCTGGTGGCCGTACGACAGGTTGCGCGACGTGTAGTCCGCGTACTGCAGCACGCCCACGTATTCGAGCAGCTCGATCGCGCGTTCCTTGATCTCGCGCTCTTCCTGGCGTTCGGCCGGCGTCTGGAACACCGCGCCGAGCAGCCCGTGCTTGGTCCGCACGTGGCGGCCCACCATCACGTTCTCGAGTGCGGTCATCCCGCCGAACAGACGAATGTTCTGGAACGTGCGCGCAATGCCCGTCTTCGCGACCTGGTGCACCGCGGTCGGCTTGTATTCCGTGCCGTCGAGCTTGAACTCGCCGGAGTCCGGCGTGTAAAGGCCCGTGATCACGTTGAAGAACGTCGTCTTGCCGGCGCCGTTCGGGCCGATAAGCCCGTAGATCTCGCCTTCCTTGATCTCGAGGCCGACGTCGGACAGCGCCTGCAGCCCGCCGAAGCGCTTGTTCACGCCCTTGACGGACAGTCGGATTTGTTTGTCGCTCATGTGTGATATCCCCTTGTCCGTCGGTTAGGCGCGCACCGACTTGGCGCTGCGCTTCGCCAGTTTCGCGATCTTGTCCTCATGCTTCGGCGCCGGCCACAGGCCTTCCGAGCGGTACAGCATGATGATGACCATCGCGAGGCCGTACAGCGCCTGACGGATCACTTCGGTATCGACGATGTCGTGACCGAACAGCGCATGCTGCAGCGGGCTCATCGTCGAACGCAGGAATTCCGGGAAGATCGCGAGCAGCACCGCGCCCAGGATCACGCCCGGGATGTGGCCCATGCCGCCGAGCACCACGCACGCCAGCACGACGATCGATTCCCAGAACGTGAACGATTCCGGCGACACGAAGCCCTGGAACGAACCGAACATCGCGCCCGACAGGCCGCCGAACGACGCGCCCATCGCGAACGCGAGCAGCTTCACGTTGCGGGTGTTGATGCCCATCGCCTTCGCGGCGATCTCGTCCTCGCGGATTGCCGCCCATGCCCGGCCGATGCGCGAATGCTGCAGGCGCGTACAGGTCCAGATCACCAGCAGCGAGCACAGCACGAACAGGTAGTAGTACATGTATACCGACGGCAGCTGGAGGCCGAACAGCGAGTGCGTCTGCGACAGGTTGAAGCCGCCGACGTGCACCGGATCGATGCCCGTGATCCCCTTCGGGCCGTTGGTGATGTTCACCGGACGGTCGAGGTTGTTCATGAAGATCCGGACGATTTCACCGAAGCCGAGCGTGACGATCGCCAGGTAGTCGCCGCGCAGGCGCAGCGTCGGCGCGCCGAGCAGGATCCCGAAGGTCGCCGCCAGCGCCATCGCGATCGGCACGATGATCAGGAACGGGATGTGCAGGCCGTTCGGCGCGAGCGCCGCGATCCACTCGAACTGCGTGGTCAGGTGCGGCGAGCTCAGCAGTGCCGCCGTGTATGCGCCCACCGCGTAGAACGCGATGTAGCCGAGGTCGAGCAGGCCGGCGAAGCCGACCACCACGTTCAGCCCCAGCGCGAGCATCACGTACAGCATCGCGAAGTCGAGCACGCGGACCCAGTAATTGCCGCCTGCCGAGCCGATGATGATCGGCGCGGCGATCACGAGGGCCGCGGTCAGGATGCCGATGATGACGGTCTTGGTCGTGTTGCGTTCTTCGACGAGCGACGTCGAGGATTCGATCGGTTGAATGGATGTCATGTTGTTTGCTCCCCTTCCGTTACGCGCGGTCCGCGACACGTTCGCCCAGCAGGCCCGACGGACGGAACACCAGCACGATGATCAGCACGATGAATGCGAACACGTCCTGATAGTTACTGCCGAATACGCCACCCGTGAGGTTGCCGATGTAGCCCGCGCCGAGCTGCTCGATCAGGCCGAGCACCACGCCGCCGACCATCGCGCCGCCGAGGTTGCCGATCCCGCCGAGCACCGCCGCCGTGAACGCCTTCATGCCGGGGATGAAGCCCATGTAGAAGTGCACGTTGCCGTATTCGGACGCGATCATCACGCCGGCCAGCGCGGCGAGCGCGGAGCCGATCATGAACGTCGCCGAAATCACGAAGTTCGGGTTCACGCCCATCAGGCTCGCGGTGTTCGGGCTTTCGGCGATCGCACGCATCGCGCGGCCGAGCTTGGTCTTGTGCACGAGCAGCAGGAGACCTGCCATCACGATGAACGCCACCGCGATGATCACGATTTCAGTCACCGAGATCACGGCGCCGGGCGTCGTGTCGGTCGCCTTGATCACGTTGATCGGATCGGTCGGCAGCAATTGCGGGAACGGCAGCGGGTTGCGCGACCAGATGATCATCGCGGCCGTCTGCAGCAGGATCGACACGCCGATCGCGGTGATCAGCGGGGCGAGACGCGGCGCACGGCGCAGCGGCCGGTACGCGACACGCTCGATCGTGTAGCCCACGCACGCGCAGACGACCGCGGCGATGCCAAGGCCGATCGTCAGCGTCGCGACGTTGCCGAGTCCGGGGAAGTGGTTCTGCAGCACGGTGATCGCCGACAGGGCGACCATCGCGCCGATCATCAGCACGTCGCCGTGCGCGAAGTTGATGATGCCGAGAATGCCGTACACCATCGTGTAGCCCAACGCGATGATGGCGTAGACACTGCCGAGCACCAGCCCGTTGAGGATCTGCTGGATGAAAATATCCATTTAAAGCTCCTTGGCCCATGCTGCCGGAGGACGTTGCGCCCCGCGGGTAAGCGAGGAATCGCGCCTTCTCGGCGACACTGCGGGTACTAGTCGATACCGGTAAGGGTGGATCGTCCCGGCGCGCGCCGCCCGGCCTGTACGGCCGGACCTGCCGCCGGAGCGGATACAGAACGGCACCGCACTGTTTCGGTGCCATCATGAGTCCCGTCGCTAAATCGTCACGACATCGAGGACGGTGTACTTGGCCTCCTTGAAGTCGTAGGGCACGTGCCGCAACGGCCGGCGTCCGGTTTCCCGAACGCCATGCCTTTTTCCGTCCGGGCCGGGGCGAACCCGACCTCCGGACAGATCAGGTTGCGCGCCGCGTCGCCCGCGGGCTCGACCACCTTGGCGACGCACATGCCGTTGCCGCCAAGGGTTTGCGCTCCGATGCCGGACGCCGTCGCCTGCGCTGCAAGCGGGCCGTCCGCCGCCGCCCCCGCGGCGCCCGAACCGGCATCGCGAAGGTGGCGCCCGACTTTCGTCAGGACTGCGTCGGAATCCGTGAAACGAAGCAGACCGCCCGCCGCGACGCGATGGGTCGCGGCGACACGCTGTTTCGTCGAATCGAAATGAAAGGGGACCCGTGACATCTGCACGTCGCCTGCATTGCCCCGAAACCCGGGCGTCCGTCGTTCGACGCGCCCTGCTGTTGCCGCATCACGGTGCGCGGTTCGTTGTCGGACAATCTGCATGCCCGTCGCCCGGTCGATGGCAGCGGCGCCGGCGCGTGCTGCCCGCCGTGCCGAATGCATGCCGATCGTCGAGCCCTGCCCGTTGATTTCCTCGATCGCCAAACGTGCCCCGTTGTCCTTGTCACTGTCCGATTGCGCAATGCGGCACACCAACGGCACCGCACGACCGGTTCCGGCAGCGCGCATGTCGCTGGCTGCCAGTGCTGCGCGTGCCGCAGCGTTCCTGCCCGCCTCGTCGTCGCTCTTTTTGCTGCAGCCGGCAAGCATTGCAACCGGTGCGGCGACGGACATGGCGTAAGCCAACTTCACATGCATCGAGTAGGTCTCCCGCGCCTTGCCAAAACCCGATTTCAAAGCCATTCCGGCCTGAAAACGGGCGCATTGTAACTCCATTTATAGGACGCCAATAATCCTGATTCGATGGGGTTTTCCTGCATTGCAACCAATTTTGAGAGGCGGTTCAGCGCGGCGATAGCAACCGGGTTGCACCATTGATGTGAATAATGGTTGCGATCTTGTTTTCGCAACGCAAAAAAAAGCGCGCCAAACGGCGCGCTTCGGGGTATCGCGGATGCAATGCGGCAATCAGGCGGCAGGCGGCAGGTTCAGCCCGCGCGGCAGCGGAAACGACACGTTTTCCTCGATGCCCTCGAGTGCGCGGACGTTGCGCACGCCGAGCTCGCGCAGCCGCGCGATCACGGCCTGGGCGAGCACTTCTGGCGCCGATGCCCCGGCCGTCACGCCGATGCGGCGCTTGCCGGCGACCCATGCCGGATCGATCTGGTCCGGTGCGTCGACCATGTACGCGGCCACGCCACGCTTCTCGGCCACTTCGCGCAGCCGGCTCGAATTCGAGCTGTTCGGGCTGCCGACGACGATCACGACGTCGCACTGCGGCGCCATGAACTTCACCGCATCCTGGCGGTTCTGCGTCGCGTAGCAGATGTCCTGTTTCTTCGGTTCGCGAATCTTCGGATACTTCGCCTTCAGCGCGCCGATGATTTCGGCGGCGTCGTCGACGGACAGCGTCGTCTGCGTGACGAGTGCGATGCGCTCGGGATCGGCGAGCTCGAGCTTCTGCACGTCCTCGACGCTTTCGACGAGATGCATGCCGCGCTCGACCTGCCCCATCGTGCCTTCGACTTCCGGGTGGCCCTTGTGGCCGATCATCACGATGTCGACACCGTCCTGGCGCATCTTCGCCACTTCGACGTGCACCTTCGTGACGAGCGGGCACGTTGCGTCGTAAATGCGCAACCCGCGCACGTCCGCCTCGTCGCGCACGGCCTTCGACACGCCGTGCGCGCTGAAGATCACGGTGTTGCCGGCCGGCACTTCCTCGAGCTCCTCGACGAAGATCGCGCCTTTCTTCTTCAGATCCTCGACCACGTACTTGTTGTGGACGATTTCGTGACGGACGTAGATCGGCGCACCGTGCATCGCGATCGCGCGCTCGACGATCTCGATCGCACGATCGACGCCCGCGCAGAAGCCCCGCGGCTGGGCCAGCAGGATTTCGGCATCGGCGGCGACGGTCTGCCCGGACAGCGTATCGGTGGTGCTCATGGTTACAGGATTCCGATGATTTTCACTTCGAACGTGAGCGCTTGGCCCGCGAGCGGATGATTGAAGTCGAACAGCGCCGAGGTTGCGCTGACTTCCTTCAGCACCCCTGCATAGCGGCCGCCGTCCGGCGCGTTGAACTCGATCAGGTCGCCCGGCGTGAAATCGTCGCCGACCATCCCGTTCTCGCGCAGCGTCGACAGCGTCACGCGCTGGAGCATGTCG
This sequence comes from Burkholderia sp. FL-7-2-10-S1-D7, assembly GCF_001524185.1. Lineage (NCBI taxonomy): Bacteria > Pseudomonadati > Pseudomonadota > Betaproteobacteria > Burkholderiales > Burkholderiaceae > Burkholderia > Burkholderia sp. FL-7-2-10-S1-D7. The sequence continues at coordinate 17,285 of NZ_LOWY01000056.1, forward strand.
GGATTGCGGGGACCGAACCCCTGCTCGGGCGTTAGCTGATAAGTCGAATGGTCGCCCACCCTGAGCCCGATCAGAATCTGTTCCAGCGAGGGCGCCAGTTGCCCCGCGCCGAGCAGCAGCGTGGCGGGCTTGTCGGAGAAGGTGTTGACGATGTCGGCGCCGTCGGCCAATGCAAGCCGGTAATGCAGCGTGACATGGGAACCGGGCTTCACTTCGGATAGGTCGATGATGCTCATGAATGACTCGTGTTCGTCGGCGCCCGAACTGGCCGAAAGGCCCGGCGCAAAGCCAATATTGTAAGTCACCTGAGCGCGCAAGGCTGAAAGTGCGACGACATCGCGCCCGCGCCCGCCGCCAATGGAGTCTGGATCATGCCGTCAACCTGTCTCGCCGCCCCGGCGACCGAATGTCGCGACGTCGCCGATGCGCCCGTCGCTGCGGCCCGCCGCATCGACGCAGCCACGCCGCCGCGCAAGCGCCGCCCGCGAAACTGGAAACCCCATCTGCCGCGCGAGCGGTTGCTGGAACGCGGGCCGGCCGCGCTCACCGACGCGGAGCTGATCGCGCTGCTGCTCGGCACGGGCGGCGGCGGTCACGACGTGTTCGCCAGCGCCCGCACGCTGCTCGCACGTTTCGGCGATTCGCTGCGCAACATGCTCGACGCGGAGCCCGGCGCGTTCGCCATGCACCCCGGCATCGGCCCCGCTCGCTCGGCGGTGCTGATCGCGGTGACCGAGATCGTTCAGCGCGCGCTGGCCGAGAAAGCCCGCGAGCGGATGCAGATCGGCTCGCCACGCGCGGTCGAGGACTATCTGCGGCTCAGGATCGGCACGCGTCCGCACGAAGTTTTCGTCACGCTGTACCTGGACGCCCGCCACGGCCTCATCGACGTGGAAGAGAGCGCACGCGGCTCGCTGACGCGGATGGTCGTCTATCCGCGCGAGATCGTGCGGCGCGCGCTCATGCTGAATGCCGCCGCGCTGATCATCGCGCACAATCACCCGTCCGGCGCGGTGCAGCCGAGCGCGGAAGATCGCCGCCTGACGCGCATGCTGCACGAAGCGCTCACGCTCGTCGACGCGAAGCTGCTCGATCACGTCGTCGTCGGCACCGACGATACATTTTCGTTCGCACGCGCCGGTTGGCTGTAGACTGTGGCCCGGCGACCCGCCCCGGGGTCTCCGCAACGACGAAGCGAAATTGGGTTTGATTTTTCTGAACTTTTTCTGCTAGAATCGTCGTCTGTCTTTTTTCCAACCAGTTCTAGCCATCGAAGGGCCTTGTCTGTAAAGGGCTTCGGCGTTCTGAGTGCAGCCATGGATCACGTGGCGGTACGATGGAACCTTCATCGGCGATCGAACCCCGAATTTAGCGTATTAGGAGTGCTCTCATGGCACGCGTATGCCAAGTAACTGGGAAAGCGCCGATGAGCGGCAACAACGTTTCCCACGCCAACAACAAGACGAAGCGCCGCTTCCTGCCGAACCTGCAAAACCGCCGGTTCTGGGTAGAGAGCGAAAACCGCTGGGTGCGCCTGCGCGTCTCGAACGCCGGCCTGCGCCTGATCGACAAGAACGGCATCGATTCCGTGCTCGCTGACCTGCGCGCACGCGGCGAAGCCTAAGCCCAAGGAGCACAATCATGGCAAAAGGCGCACGCGACAAGATCAAGCTTGAGTCGACCGCTGGTACGGGTCACTTCTACACGACCACGAAGAACAAGCGCAACATGCCGGAAAAGATGGCGATCAAGAAGTTCGATCCCGTCGTCCGCAAGCATGTGGAATACAAAGAAACCAAGATCAAGTAATCTCTGGTTTCTGCCAGCCTGACGGCGACCAAAAAGCCCCGCACATGCGGGGCTTTTTGTTTTGCGCGCACGCGCGGGCCCGACGCGGTATGCTCTCCCCTTTCCTCGGCCACGGCCGACGGAACGCACAAGAGCTAAAGCGTAACGATGGAGATGCAGCATGAAATTCGACGTGGCGATCGTCGGCAGCGGCCTCGCAGGGCTGTCGGTCGCACTCAACCTGGCCAGCACGCGACGTGTCGCGCTGATCGCTAAACGTTCGATGATGGAGGGGGCAAGCGATCACGCGCAAGGCGGCATTGCGGCCGTCCTCGATTCGGCGGACAGCATCGAGAACCACGTCGACGACACGCTGGTCGCCGGCGGCGGGCTGTGCGACGAAGGCGCGACGCGCTACATCGTCGAGCACGGCCGCGAAGCGATCGAATGGCTGATTTCGCAAGGCGTGCCGTTCACGAAGGACGATGCGGCCGAACTCGGTTTCCATCTGACGCGCGAAGGCGGCCATAGTCACCGCCGAATCATCCACGCGGCCGACGCAACCGGCCATGCGGTGCTCGCGACGCTGTCCGACCGCGCGCGCCAGCATCCGAACATCACGTTCTTCGAAAACCACCATGCGATCGACCTGATCACGTCGGACCGGCTCGGGCTGCCGGGCCGCCGCTGTCACGGGCTGTATGCGCTCGACGTCGACAACGATCGCACCATCACGATCGAGGCGCCGCACACGGTCCTCGCGACCGGCGGCGCCGGCAAGGTCTACCTGTACACGACGAACCCCGACACCGCGACCGGCGACGGCATCGCGATGGCGTGGCGCGCGGGCTGCCGCGTGTCGAACATGGAATTCATCCAGTTCCATCCGACCTGCCTGTTCCATCCGTACGCGAAATCGTTCCTGATTTCGGAAGCCGTGCGCGGCGAAGGCGGCCTGCTGAAGCTGCCGGACGGCACGCGCTTCATGCCCGCGCACGATCCGCGCGCGGAACTCGCGCCGCGCGACATCGTCGCGCGCGCGATCGACTTCGAGATCAAGAAGCGCGGGATCGACTGCGTGTATCTCGACATCAGCCATCAGCCGGAAGCATTCCTGCGCGAACACTTCCCGACGATCCACGCGCGCTGCCTCGAATTCGGCATCGACATCGCGAAGCAGCCGATTCCGGTCGTGCCGGCCGCGCACTACACGTGCGGCGGCGTCGTCACCGACCTCGCGGGACGCACCGATCTCGCGGGCCTGTATGCGGTCGGCGAGACGTCGTACACGGGGCTGCACGGCGCGAACCGGCTTGCGAGCAACTCGCTGCTCGAATGCCTCGTGATCGGCCGCGCGGCGGCGGAGGCGATCGAGGCGGCCGGCTTCGACGCCGAAACGCCGGGCGCGCTGCCCGCATGGGACGAAAGCCGCGTGTCGGATGCGGACGAGGAAGTCGTCGTCGCGCACAACTGGGACGAACTGCGCCGGCTGATGTGGAACTACGTCGGCATCGTGCGCACCGACAAGCGTCTCGAGCGCGCGAAGCACCGGTTATCGCTGCTGCGCGACGAGATCCACGAGTACTACGCAAACTTCCGCGTGACGCGCGACCTGCTCGAACTGCGCAATCTCGTCGACGTCGCGACACTGATCGTGAAGAGCGCGTACTCGCGCCGCGAAAGCCGCGGGCTGCACTACAGCCGCGACTGGCCGCACACGCTGCCGAAGGCGCTGCCGAGCGTGCTCACGCCCCGCTCGCGCCGCTGAGCGGCAGGCCCTTCCGGCTGAGGCCCATGAAAAAAGCCGCTGGCGTTTGCGCGCCAGCGGCTTTTTTCGTCAGACGGACTATCGCGCGGTCAGTCGACGATCCGCATCGAATAGTCGGTCGCGCGCACGTCCTTCGTCAGCGCGCCGATCGAGATGCGGTCGACGCCCGTCTCCGCGAACGTGCGCACCGTATCGAAATTGACACCGCCCGACACTTCGAGCACGGCCTTGCCGGTCGCGACACGCACCGCTTCGCGCATCATGTCGAGCGTGAAGTTGTCGAGCAGCACCGATTGCGCGCCATGCGCGAGCGCCGTGTCGAGCTGCGCGAGCGTCTCGACCTCGATCTGCACCGGCACGCCTGAATCGAGGGCGAACGCCGCATCGAGCGCTTCGCCGACGCCGCCGGCTGCCGCAATGTGGTTTTCCTTGATCAGGATGCCGTCGTACAGCGCGAGACGCTGGTTCTCGCCGCCGCCAACCCGCACCGCGTACTTCTGCGCGAGCCGCAGGCCCGGCAGCGTCTTGCGCGTATCGAGGATCTTCGCGCGCGTGCCTTCGACGCGATCGACGTAACGACGCGTTGCGGTCGCGACGCCCGACAGCAGTTGCAGGAAGTTCAGCCCGTTGCGCTCGGCCGTCAACAGCGCGCGCGCCGGTCCTTCGAGTTCGCAGACCGTCGAATCCGGCGCCATCCGGTCGCCTTCGCGATACCGCCATTGCACGACGATCGACGGATCGATGCGCGAGATGACGGCCTCGAACCACGGCACGCCGCACAACACCGCTTCCTCACGCACGATGATGCGCGCACGGCGCCGCTCCCCGGCCGGCACGAGCCGCCCGGTCTGATCACCGGTGCCGACGTCTTCGGCGATCGCATCGGCAACGTTGCGTGCGATCGCTTCGTCGAATGCCGCGCCGTATTGTGCGCGTACGGCTTCGAACAGTGGAGAAACTGCGCCGGTCATGCAGCCCCCACGTTCGCGAACAGTTGCTGATCGCGCTGCAGATCGCCGCTCGCCTGCACGCGCTTCTTGTGCGCCGCTGCGAAATCGAGCATCCGGTCGATCGGCAGACGCGCGCGCGCGCCGATCGCGGGATCCACGAAGATCTCGTTGTGACCGCGCTCGAGCACGTCGGCGAGGTTCGCGAGGCCGTTCATCGCCATCCACGGGCAATGGGCGCAGCTCTTGCAGGTCGCGCTGTTGCCGGCCGTCGGCGCGGCGATGAAGGTCTTGCCGGGCGCCGCGAGCTGCATCTTGTGCAGGATGCCGAGGTCGGTTGCGACGATGAAGTGCGTCGCGTCGAACTTCACGGCTGCGTCGATCAGCTGCGTCGTCGAGCCGACGACGTCCGCCTGCGCGACGACGTTTTCCGGCGACTCGGGATGCACGAGCACCTTCGCATCCGGATACTCGGCGCGCAGCAGGTCGAGCTCGATGCCCTTGAATTCGTCGTGGACGAGGCACGAACCCTGCCACAACAGCATGTCCGCGCCGGTTTTCTTCTGGATGTAGCTGCCGAGATGGCGATCGGGTGCCCAGATGATCTTCTCGCCCCGCGCGTGCAGGTCAGCGACGATCTCGAGGCCGATCGACGACGTGACCATCCAGTCGGCGCGCGCCTTCACGGCGGCGCTGGTATTTGCGTAGACGACGACGGTGCGATCGGGATGCGCATCGCAGAACGCGGAGAATTCGTCGACCGGGCAACCGAGATCGAGCGAGCAGGTCGCGTCGAGATCGGGCATCAGTACGCGCTTCCCGGGGCTCAGGATCTTGGCGGTTTCGCCCATGAAGCGCACGCCGGCGACGACGAGCGTCTGCGCGTCGTGGTCGCGGCCGAAGCGGGCCATTTCAAGCGAATCGGCGACGCAGCCGCCGGTTTCGTCAGCCAGCTCCTGCAGCTCGGCATCCACGTAATAGTGAGCGACGAGCACGGCCTTTTCACGTGCGAGCAGCGCCTTGATGCGCGCCTTCAGTGCGGCGCGTTCTTCGGCGGATGGTGCATCGGGCACCTTGGCCCACGCTTGCCCGACGCCACAGACGGTTCCTGCCGAGACCGGCCGGTCGTACTCGACGGATTTGATCGTCGATTGCATCTCCATATCTCCTGTCGGCCCGAGTTAGTGCTTTAGCACTTACTCGGGCCCCATGCTTCGCGGTCGGCCCGAGTCAGTCCTTTAGCACTTACTCGGGCCCCATGCTTCGCGGTCGGCCCGAGTCAGTCCTTTAGCACTTACTCGGGTCCCATGCTTCGCGGTCGGCCCGAGTCAGTCCTTTAGCGCTTACTCGAGCCCCATGCTTCGCAGTCCGCCCGAGTTAGCGCTTCAGCGCGCACTCCAGCCCCATCCTCTACGCTATCACCTGGGGCGCCACGTCGCCGCGCCCCAAGCCTCACACGAATTCCGGCGCTTCCGGTCGCCCTTCGAAAACCGGCCGCCCAAATGAAAAAACCCCGCCAACGCGGGGTTTGTGACGTCCTGAGATTCTAATCGATTTCGAATCAGGCGTAGCGACGCAGGCGCGTCGCGAATTCCTGCAGCGCCTTGATGCCGCTTTGTTCCGCGCGATGGCACCAATCCTGCAATTGCGCGAGCAGCTGTTCGCGCGAGGCGGTCGAACGATCCCAGATCGCGGCCAGATCCTGGCGCAGCTGGAAGTACGTATGCAGCTTCTGGCTGTTCGCGAAAATCTCCGGCAGCAGCTTCTTCTGCGGCTCGTCGAGGCCGTCGGCATCCTTGTGGAACCACTTGCGCGCGCCGCGCATCAGCTGGTACTTCTCGCTCGAACCGAGTTCCTTCAGGTGCGCGAGCTCCTGGCGGTACGCACGCTTCACTGCCTTGCCGTAGCGCGCCATCACTTCGTAGCGGTTCGACAGCACGGCCTGCAACGTTTCCTGGTCGAGCACCGTCTTCGGCTTGTTCAGACGCGGGGTCGGGGCAACCTTCTTCACCTTCGCGAGACCGAATGCCGACATGATGCGGATGTACATCCAGCCGATGTCGAACTCGTACCACTTGTTCGACAGCTTCGCCGACGTCGCGAACGTGTGGTGGTTGTTGTGCAGCTCTTCGCCGCCGATCACGATGCCCCACGGGAACAGGTTCGTGCTCGCGTCGGCCGAGTTGAAGTTGCGGTAGCCCCAGAAGTGGCCGAACCCGTTCACGACACCCGCGGCCCAGAACGGAATCCAGACCATCTGCACGGCCCACACGGTCAGGCCGAGCACGCCGAACAGCGCGATGTCGATCACCATCATCAGGCTCACGCCAAGGATCGGGTACTTCGAATACAGATTGCGCTCGATCCAGTCATTCGGCGTGCCGTGGCTGAACTTGCGCATCGTTTCTTCGTTCTTTGCTTCCGCGCGATACAGCTCGGCGCCTTCGAGGAACACCTTCCAGATGCCGCGCGTCTGCGGGCTGTGCGGATCTTCCTCGGTTTCGCATTTCGCGTGGTGCTTGCGATGGATCGCGGCCCACTGGCCCGTCAGCATGCCCGTCGTCATCCACAACCAGAGACGGAAGAAATGGCTCGCGATCGGGTGCAGCTCCAGCGCGCGGTGCGCCTGGCAGCGGTGCAGGTAGACCGTCACGCCGATGATCGTGACGTGCGTGACGGCGAGCGCGAACAGCGCGACCTGCCACCACGAAAAACGCAGGAGCCCGTGGGAAAGAAAATCGAGCAGGGAATTCAACAAGGCAGTTACCTGTGGTGAGAGCGACGCCGGCGCAGGCCGGCGTCATAAAAATGAAAGCATACCGCGTGTAGACCGGAATTTTACTTCAACCGTTCCAAGTCTTTGTAAAAAATGAATATTTTCTTGCCTTGACGCAACGCGGACAGTCCATCGGCGGACCGGGAAAGCCCCGCGCTCCGGTTCTGGCCGCCCGGTTCGCCGGGTTTGCCGGGTTTGCCCAATTCGCGCCTAGGCCGCCGACGCCCGCCCGTCCCCCGCGCCGTTGCCCCCCGCCACGGGCACGCCCTCGGCCACCATGCCGTTCGCGGCAAACCCGTCGGGCAGGCCGACCACGCGCACTTCGCGCTGCGGGAACGGAATCGAGATTCCGTGCTCGCCGAAAAGCCGCCAGATGTTGCGGTTCACGGACGAACGCACGCCCGACGTGCCTTTCGCCGAATCCTCAATCCAGAAACCGAGCTCCAGATCGATCCCGTCCGCGCCGAAGCTGACCAGGTACGGGGTCGGCGCCGGCTCCGCCAGCACGCGCGGCACGCCCTTCGCGGCTTCCGCGAGCACCGAGAGCGCCTGCTCGACGTCGCTGGTATAGGCAACCTGCACGGCGACCTTCGCGTAGCCGCGCGTCAGGTACGACGACTGGTTCTGCACGACGTCGGTGATCAGTTTCTCGTTCGGGATCAGCGTCTCGTTGCCGTCGAGGCCGCGCACGACCGTATAACGCGTGCGAATCTGCGTGACGACGCCCTGCAGCCCGCCGACGCTGATCGCGTCGCCGAGCCGCAACGAGCGGTCGAGCAGGATGATGAAGCCCGACACGTAATTGCTGGCGATCTTCTGCAGCCCGAAGCCGAGGCCGACGCCAACCGCGCCGCCGAACACGCCGAGCACCGTCACGTCGATGCCGACGAGCGACAGCCCGATCAGGATCGCCGCGAACACGAGCAGCGCGCGGCCGACCCGTGACAGCACGACCTTCAGGTTCGCGTCGAGCGTGGAGGCGCGCGCGAGACGCTCCTCGAGCACGGAGCCGAGCCACATCGCGACCATCAGCGTCACGCACACCCACAGCGCGCCGGAAATCACCGACAGCAGCGTCAGGTGCGCATTCGCGACGCGGAACTGCACGCTGTCGAGCCACGCGATCACGTCGCGCTGGATCCCCAGCACCGTGAGCACCATCGCCGCCCACACGATCACCGACACGATCTTCTCGACGATCGACAGCCACGCATGCGTGTGGCCGTCACGGGCAAACACGCGCCGCGCGAAGAAGAACAGCACGTAGATCAACCCGATGCCGAACAGCGGCACGAGCGCGAGCGACAGCAGCGACGTCGACATGAACGGGTCGAACCCAAGCTGCGCGGCCAGCACGAACAGGCCGCCGAACAGCGGGAACAGCGCGCGCTTCAGGCTTTGCGCACCGGCACCCGGCATCCGGCCGGCCGCGCGCCGGCGTGCGTCGATGCGGCCGTGCACGAAGCGCGCGGCGACCCACGCGAAACACAGCGCGCCGACGAGGATCGCTGCCTGCCAGATCATCACCGGCTGGTTGAAGTCGCGGATCACCGACGCGAGCCGGTGCGACAGCAGGCGGTTCTGCATCATCCGTCGGTCCTGCCGTTACTGCGCGCGCCGTTCGAGCACCGCGGCGAAGAAGCCGTCGGTCGCATGGCGGTGCGGCCACAGCGACAGGTAGTCGCCGGTCTCGAGCGCGATGCGCTGGTCGGCCAGCACCTTCTGCGCGGGCACCAGCACGAAGTCCGGATGATCGGCCAGGAACTGCTCGACGATCGCCTCGTTCTCCGCGTCGAGCACGCTGCAGGTCGCGTATACGAGCCGGCCGCCCTTCTTCACGAGACGCGCGGCGCTCGCGAGGATCGACGCCTGCTTCGGCGTGAGTTCCTCGATCGACGTGCGCGTCTGGCGCCACTTGAGGTCGGGGTTGCGGCGCAGCGTACCGAGACCGCTGCACGGCGCGTCGACCAGCACGCGGTCGATCTTGCCGGCGAGCCGCTTGATCTTCGCGTCGTGCTCGCTGTCGATCAGCACCGGATTCACGTTCGACAGCCCACTGCGCGCCAGGCGCGGCTTCAGCTTCGTGAGGCGCTTTTCCGACACGTCGAACGCATACAGGCGCCCGGTCGAGCGCATCATCGCGCCGAGCGCGAGCGTCTTGCCGCCGGCGCCCGCACAGAAATCGACGACCATCTCGCCGCGGCGCGGCGCGACCAGCGAGCACAGCAGCTGGCTGCCCTCGTCCTGCACCTCGATCTGACCTTCCTCGAACAGCTTCAGGCGCGTGAGCGCCGGCTTGCCGACGACGCGCACACCGTGCGGCGCGAACGGCGTCTCGCCCGCGTCGATGCCGTTCGCGCGCAGCGCGTCGATCACCTGCTCGCGCGTCGCCTTCTGCGCGTTGGCGCGCAGGTCCAGCGGCGCCGGGTAGTTCAGCGCCGCGGCGAGCTGCGCGAGTTCCTCGGCATCGAAACGGGCCGACAGCGCCTGGTAGATCCAGTCCGGCAGGTTCGTGCGCACGCGCACCGGCAGGCTCGCCGGATCGATCTTCGACACGTGCTCGAGCCACGCGGCCTCGGTGTCGGACACGAATGGCTTCAGCGCATTGCGGCCGAGCGTCTGCATCAGGCCGAGCAGCGTCAGGCGCCGCGCGGGGCTGCCCGTGCCGCTCTCGGCCAGGTGCGAAAACTCCATCTTCCGGCGCAGCACCGCGAACACCGCCTCGGCGATCACGCCGCGCTCGGCGTGGCCGAGCTTCGGGTGCGCGCGGAAGAACCGGCTCGTGGTCGCGTCGGCCGGGCCGGTGAACTTCAGCACCTCGGCCAGCAAGGTCTCGGTCTGGCCAATCAGGAATCCGTGCAGCTTCATACGCCCTCGCTCGTTTCGGTATGCGGTTGATCCGCGAAAATCCAGCGCGCCTCATCCGGCGGCACCACTGCCCGGCCGTTCTCGAGGCGCAGGCGCCCTTCGACGAACCAGCGCACCGCACGCGGATACAGCACGTGCTCGACCGTCAACACGCGCTGCGCGAGCGCGGCCGCGTCGTCGCCCGCGCGCACGGGCACCGCGCCCTGCGCGACGATCGCGCCGCTGTCGAGCTCGGGAATCACGAAATGCACGCTCGCGCCATGCAGCGCGACGCCGGCATCCAGCGCCTGCTGGTGCGTGTGGATGCCCTTGAAGCTCGGCAGCAACGACGGATGGATGTTCAGCAGCCGGCCCTCGTATCGTCTGACGAAATCAGGCGTGAGGATGCGCATGAAGCCGGCGAGCACGACGAGATCGGGCGCGAAACGGTCGATCTCGGCGGCGAGCGCCGCATCGAAGCTGTCGCGGCCGTCGAACGAGCGATGGTCGACCACCGCGGTCGCCACCCCGTGCGACGCGGCAAAAGCCAGGCCGGCCGCGTCGGGCCGGTTGGCGATCACGGCAGCGACCTCGGCCGGCCAGCGTTCCTGCGCGCACGCGCGGACGATGGCCTCCATGTTGCTGCCGCGACCGGAAATCAGGATCACGAGTTTTTTCATCCGCGAATTTTACCATTCGCCCCCGCGTTTCCCCCCTTCTCGGCCGCCGGGCCGCCCGAACGTTTATAATCTTCTGCTTTGCGGCATCCCACCGCCCATTCCCCGACCGCTGCATCCGCTATCGTGAAAGTCTTCCGCGGCCTGCCCAACGCCGAGAGCCGTGCCCCGTGCGCGCTGACGATCGGCAACTTCGACGGTGTCCATCGCGGCCACCAGGCCCTGCTCGCGCGCGTGCGCGCGGCAGCGGACGCGCGCGGCCTGCCCGTGTGCGTGATGACGTTCGAGCCGCACCCGCGCGAATTCTTCAATCCGGCCGGCGCGCCGCCGCGCATCGCGATGCTGCGCGACAAGCTCGAGGCGCTGCGCGATCACGGTGTCGACCGCGTCGTCGTCGAGCACTTCAACCACACCTTCGCGAGCCAGTCGCCGCAGGCGTTCGTCGAACGCACGCTGGTGAACGGGCTGCACACGCGCTGGATGATGGTCGGCGACGATTTCTGCTACGGCGCGAAGCGCGCGGGCACCTTCGACACGCTGAAGGCGGCCGGCGAACAGTACGGCTTCGAGGTCGAGCAGATGGGCACGGTCGCCGGCAGCGACGGCACGCGCATCTCGAGTTCGGGCGTGCGCGCCGCGCTCGCCGCGGGCGATCTCGACGCGGCCGCGCAGGCGCTGGGCCACGGCTATGCGATCAGCGGCCACGTCGCGCACGGGCTGAAGCTCGGCCGCGACCTCGGTTTCCCGACGCTGAACGTGCCGATCGCGCACAAGCGGCCGGCGCTCGCGGGCATCTTCGTCGTGCAGGTGCACGGCCTCGGCCCCGACCCGCTGCCGGGCGTCGCGAGCCTCGGGCTGCGCCCGACCGTCGACGATTCCGGCCGCGTGCTGCTCGAAGTCCACCTGCTCGACTGGCACGGCGACGCGTACGGCAAGCTGATCCGCGTTGAATTCCTGCAGAAGCTGCGTGACGAGGCGAAGTACGACGATCTCGAAGCGCTGTCGCGCGCGATCGCACTGGACGTCGCGAACGCACGCGCGTACTTCATCGAGCGCGACCGTGCGCCGGGCAGCCGCGCCACGGGCTTCTCGACGTCGGCGACCGACCGAATTAGCTGATCCGGACGGCGGCGCCTGGCGCCGCACCCTCGCGCCGCCCACTCGCGCGCACCCCCGATTCACGACGCCCGAGCGTCCCCCGATTTAGATAGCGATCCCATCATGAGCAACAAGAAAGCCGATTCGAAACCGCAGGCCAAGTATCCGGTCAACCTGCTCGACACGCCGTTCCCGATGCGCGGCGACCTGCCCAAGCGCGAGCCGCAGTGGGTCAAGGAATGGGAAGAGCGCGGCATCTACGAGAAGATCCGCGCGGCCAGCCAGGGCCGGCCGAAGTTCATCCTGCACGACGGCCCCCCGTATGCGAACGGCGACATCCACCTCGGTCACGCGGTCAACAAGATCCTGAAGGACATCGTCGTCAAGTCGCGCAACATGGCCGGCTTCGACGCGCCGTACGTGCCGGGCTGGGATTGCCACGGGATGCCGATCGAGATCCAGATCGAGAAGCAGTTCGGCAAGTCGCTGCCGGCGGCCGAAGTGATGAGCAAGGCGCGCGCGTACGCGACCGAGCAGATCGAGAAGCAGAAGGTCGGCTTCAAGCGCCTCGGCGTGCTCGGCGACTGGGCGAATCCGTACAAGACGATGAACTTCGTCAACGAGGCGGAAGAGATCCGCGCGCTCGGCAAGATCATCGAGAAGGGCTATGTGTATCGCGGGCTGAAGCCGGTGAACTGGTGCTTCGACTGCGGCTCGGCACTCGCCGAGGCGGAGGTCGAGTACAAGGACCGCACCGACCCGACGATCGACGTGATGTTCGCGTTCGCGGAACCGGAAAAGACCGCGCAGGCGTTCGGCCTGCCGGCACTGCCGCGCGCCGAGGGCGGTATCGTGATCTGGACCACCACGCCGTGGACGATCCCCGCCAACCAGGCGCTGAACCTCCATCCGGAAATCGTCTATGCGCTGGTCGACACCGAGCGCGGGCTGCTGATCATCGCGGAAGAACGCGTCGAAGCCTGCATGACCGAGTTCAAGCTGACCGGCCGCGTCGTCGCGACCACCCTCGGCGTGAAGCTCGCGAACCTGCGCTTCCACCACCCGCTCGCATCGGCCCACCCCGGCTACAAGCGCACCGCGCCCGTCTACCTCGGCGACTACGTGACGACCGACACGGGTACCGGCGTCGTGCACTCGGCGCCCGCATACGGCATCGAGGACTTCCAGTCGTGCAAGGCGCACGGGATGACCGACTCGGACTTCATCAACCCGGTGATGGGCGACGGCCGCTACATCGAATCGCTGCCGCTGTTCGGCGGCCTGTCGATCTGGGACGCGAACCCGAAGATCGTCGACGCGCTGAACGCGGCAGGCTCGCTGCTGCGCAGCGAGAAGTATACGCACAGCTACATGCACTGCTGGCGCCACAAGACGCCGATCATCTACCGCGCGACGTCGCAGTGGTTCGCCGGCATGGACGTGACCCCGCGCGACGACGGCAAGACGCTGCGCGAAACCGCGCTCGAAGGCATCGAGGCAACCGCGTTCTACCCGTCGTGGGGCAAGCAGCGCCTGTTCAGCATGATCGCGAACCGTCCCGATTGGACGCTGTCGCGCCAGCGCCAGTGGGGCGTGCCGATGGCGTTCTTCGTGCACAAGGAAACCGGCGAGCTGCACCCGCGCACGCTCGAGCTGCTCGAGGAAGTCGCGAAGCGTGTCGAGCAGTCGGGCATCGAGGCGTGGCAGACGCTCGACCCGCGCGAGCTGATCGGCGACGACGCGAACCTGTACGAAAAGAACCGCGACACGCTCGACGTGTGGTTCGATTCGGGCACGACGCACTGGCACGTGCTGCGCGGCTCGCACAAGGATCAGCTGCAGTTCCCGGCCGATCTGTACCTCGAAGGCTCCGACCAGCACCGCGGCTGGTTCCACTCGTCGCTGCTGACCGCGTCGATGATCGACGGTCGCGCGCCGTACAAGGGCCTGCTCACGCACGGCTTCACGGTCGACGGCGAAGGCCGCAAGATGAGCAAGTCGCTCGGCAACGGCATCGACCCGCATGAAGTCGCGAACCGTCTCGGCGCGGAAATCATCCGCCTGTGGATCGCGTCGACCGACTATTCGGGCGAGCTCGCGATCTCCGAGGAAATCCTGAAGCGCGTGACGGAAGGCTATCGCCGCATCCGCAACACGCTGCGCTTCCTGCTCGCGAACCTGTCGGACTTCGACTATGCGCAACACGCGGTGCCGGTCGACGAATGGCTCGAGATCGACCGCTACGCGGTCGCGTTCTCCGCGCAACTGCAGACGGAACTGCTCGGCCACTACGAGAAGTACGAGTTCCACCCGGTCGTCGCGAAGCTGCAGACGTACTGCTCGGAAGACCTCGGCGGCTTCTACCTCGACGTGCTGAAGGATCGCCTGTACACGAGCGCGGCCGATTCGCGCGCACGCCGCTCCGCGCAGACCGCGCTGTACCACCTGACGCACGGCCTGCTGCGCGTGCTCGCGCCGTTCCTGTCGTTCACCGCGGAAGAAGCGTGGAAGGTGTTCCAGCCGGCCAGCGACACGATTTTCACGGAAACCTACTACGCGTATCCGGAAGTCGCCGGCGCGGCCGCGCTGATCGAGAAGTGGGCGCTGCTGCGCGACGTACGCGGCAACGTGACGAAGGCGCTCGAGGAGGCACGCACCGCGAACCGCATCGGTTCGTCGCTGCAGGCGGAAGTGGCCGTGCACGCGGGCGGCGCGCGTTACGACGCACTCGCGAGCCTCGGCGAAGACCTGAAGTTCGTGCTGATCACGTCGGCGGCAACGGTCGTGAAGGTCGACGACGAAGCGCAGGAAAGCGTCGACGTGGCTGCGTCGAAGTACCAGAAGTGCGAACGCTGCTGGCACTACCGCGAGGACGTCGGCGCGCACGCCGACCATCCGACGCTGTGCGGCCGCTGCTTCTCGAACCTGTTTGAAAACGGCGAAACCCGGAGCGCTGCTTGAATATGGCGAAGACTGTGTCGAAACCGGCCAGCGGCGCGCTCGCGCCCTGGCTCGGCATTTCGCTGATCGTGATCCTGTTCGACCAGCTGTCGAAGATCGCGATCCTGAAAACGTTCGCGTACGGCGCGCAGCATGCGCTGACGTCGTTCTTCAACCTCGTGCTGGTGTACAACCGCGGCGCCGCGTTCGGCTTCCTGTCGTCCGCGAGCGGCTGGCAGCGCTGGGCGTTCACCGCGCTCGGCATCGGCGCCACGCTCGTGATCTGCTTCCTGCTGCGCCGTCACGGCCAGCAGCGGCTGTTCAGCCTGTCGCTCGCGCTGATCCTCGGCGGCGCGCTCGGCAACGTGATCGACCGGCTGATCTACGGCCACGTGATCGACTTTCTCGATTTCCACCTCGGCGCCTGGCACTTCCCGGCGTTCAACCTCGCCGATTCCGCGATCACGATCGGTGCGGTGCTGCTGATCTACGACGAGCTGCGTCGCGTGCGCGGCTCGCGCTGAGCGCGCATACTCGGTGTCGACGGCCGGCTTCGCGCCGGCCGTTCCGTTTGACCCTTGGAGGCCTGAGTTGGCACACGCAGAACTCGCAGGAAAACACCTCGTTCTCGGCCTGACGGGCGGCATCGCCTGCTACAAGATCGCCGAGCTCACCCGGCTGCTGACGAAGGCAGGCGCGACCGTGCAGGTCGCGATGACCGAAGCCGCCACGCAGTTCATCACGCCCGTCACGATGCAGGCGCTGTCCGGCCGGCCCGTCTACACGAACCAGTGGGACGCACGCATCGACAACAACATGGCGCACATCGACCTGTCGCGCGAAGCCGACGCGATCGTGATCGCACCCGCGTCGACGGATTTCCTCGCGAAGCTCGCGCACGGGTTCGCGGACGACCTGCTGTCGACGCTGTGCGTCGCGCGCGACTGCCCGCTGCTCGTCGTGCCCGCGATGAACCGCCAGATGTGGCAGAACCCGGCCACGCAGCGCAACGTCGCGCAGTTGCGCGCGGACGGCGTGTCGGTGCTCGGCCCCGATTCGGGCGCTCAGGCCTGCGGCGAAGTCGGCGACGGCCGCATGCTCGAACCCGAGGCGATTTACGAAGCGATCGTCGCGCACTTCGCGCCGAAGGTGCTCGCGCACCGTCGCGTGCTGATCACGGCCGGCCCGACGTTCGAGCCGCTCGACCCGGTGCGCGGCCTCACGAACCGCTCAAGCGGCAAGATGGGCTTCGCGCTCGCGCGCGCCGCGCAGCAGGCCGGCGCCGACGTGCATCTCGTCGCGGGGCCGGTCGCGCTCGACACGCCGTGGGGCGTGTCCCGCCAGGACGTGCAGACGGCACAGCAGATGTACGACGCGGTGATGCAAGCGGTGTCCGACGCCGACATCTTCATCGCGGTGGCCGCGGTCGCCGACTGGCGCGTCGATCATCCGGCCGAGCACAAGATGAAGAAGACGGCCGACCGCAAGATGCCGGCGCTCGCGTTCGTCGAGAACCCGGACATCCTCGCGTCGGTCGCGGCGCTGCCCGATCCGCCGTATTGCGTCGGGTTCGCGGCCGAAAGCGGCGACCTCGACGTGCACGGCGACGAGAAGCGCAAGCGCAAGAACGTGCCGCTCCTGGTCGGCAATCTCGGCCCGCTGACGTTCGGCCGCGACGACAACGAAGTCGTGCTGTTCGAGGCGGCCGGCCTCACGCGCCTGCCGCGCGCACCGAAGGACGAACTCGCGCACGTGCTCGTCGCGGAAATCGCGAAGCGCCTGCCGGACAACCGCCTGATCTGATCACCCGCGCGGCGGCCCGCGCCGCCGCGCCCTTCCCGACCGATTCGACGACCGCATGAAACTCGACCTGAAGATTCTCGACGCGCGCATGCGCGATTACCTGCCCGCCTACGCCACCACCGGCAGCGCGGGCCTCGACCTGCGCGCGTGTCTCGACGCACCCGTCACGCTGCAGCCGGGCGAAACGACGCTCGTGCCGACCGGTCTCGCGATCCACCTCGCGGATCCCGGCTATGCGGCGCTGATCCTGCCGCGCTCGGGCCTCGGCCACAAGCACGGGATCGTGCTCGGCAACCTCGTCGGCCTGATCGATTCCGACTACCAGGGCCAGTTGATGGTCTCGACGTGGAATCGCGGCCAGACCGAATTCGTGCTGAACCCGTTCGAGCGGCTCGCGCAGCTCGTGATCGTGCCGGTCGTGCAGGCGCAATTCAACATCGTCGACGACTTCGCGCAAAGCGATCGCGGCGAAGGCGGCTTCGGCAGCACCGGCCGACACTGAACGACACCATGCAAAAAAAGGGGCCTCGCGGCCCCTTTTCTTTTTCCGTTACCGCTCACCGATCGGCCGTCTGGGCGATCCGCGCGGGCACGAGCTCGCGTCGCCGCGCCTGCGCGATGCTGGCGTAGATCACCAGCGCGACGAGCACGCCGAGCAGCACCGCCGACGATCCGACCGTGCCGAGCGCGAGTCCGCCCTTGGCAACCGGTTTCGTCAACAGGTCGCCGACCGTCGCCCCAAACGGCCGCGTGAGCACGAATGCGGCCCAGAACAGCAGCACGCCTGAAATGCGCGTGAAATAGTGGGCCAGAACGATCAGCGTGAGCAGCCCGCCGATCAGCAGCGCGCCGCCGCCGAAGCCGAGGCCCGAACTGTCCGCGAGAAAATCGCCGAGCGCCGTGCCGAGCGTGTTCGAGAACAGGATCGCGATCCAGTACAGCAGTTCGACCTTGCGCGTGCGGATCAGATCGACCGACAGCGATTCGCCGCTCAGGCGCCACACCGCGAAGATTGCCAGCAGGATCGCGACGAGAATCGACGAGCCGGCCGCATAGCCGAGGCCGAGTGTCCGGTCCATGAAATCGGACATCGTCGTGCCGGCGGTGCTCGTCGCGACGATCACGGCCCAGTAGATCGCCGGGCGATACTGCGTCGCTCTGAGCTGTGCGCCCAGCGTCACGAGAAAGAAACCGAACAGCAGGATCGAGCTCACCGCATAGCCGACGTTCAGCGTCATCGACAGCAGGTCGCCGCCGGTCTCGCCAAGCGTCGTCGCGCAGATCTTCATGATCCAGAACGCGAGCGTGATTTCGGGAAGTTTGTTCATTCGAACCCCTTTATGCAGGAAAGCGGCGAGCCAGCGCGTGCCGGCCCGCGTTGCAGACAGGATCGAATGTTAGTCTCCGCCGGCTTAACGAAACCTTAGCGAACGCGAATGACGGCATGGCCGGCGAGCGCGGCCGTGGGCGGCCGCGCGGGCACCGTCAGCGTGCGTGTTCGTGCCGGTAGTGCAGCGCATACGCGAGCGTCAGCAGCACGACGAACACGACGCCGACCATCATCGTCATCCGGAATTCGCGTGTGAACGCGGTCGTCAGCAGGATCGCGCCGACGAGCCCGGCACCGAGCAGGCTGCCGAACGGGTGCCCCCACATCCGGAACGCGAGCGTCGGGCCGCGATATTGCGCGCGAAAACGCAGGTGCGTGACGAAGATCATCAACCACGTGAACAGCGCGCCGAACATCGCGATCGCCATCATCACGGTGAACGCGGTATCCGGCGACAGCGCGACCAGCACGGTCGCGACCGCGACGCCGCTGGTCGAGATCCACAGCGCCGCACGCGGCACGCCGTTGTTGCCGAGCCGGCCGAACACGGCCGGCGCGAGCCGCGCGCGCGACAGGCTGAACATCATCCGCGTCGTCACGTAGAGCTGGCTGTTCATCGCCGACAGCGCCGCGATCAGCAGCACGAAGTTGATTACGCCGGCCGCATACGGCACGTGCGTTGCGGCCATCACCTTCACGAACGGGCTTTCGTCGGTGCCGGCCTGCGTCCACGGCACGATCGCGAGCATCAGCGCCAGCGTGAGCAGGTAGAACAGCACGAGGCGGAACACCGTCGAGCGGAACGCGCGCGTGACCGCGTGCTGCGGATCGCGCGCCTCGCCGGCCGCGATCGCGACCGCCTCGATGCTCATGTAGCTGAAGATCGCGACGATCACCGCGACCCAGGTGCCCCACGGCCCTTTCGGCATGAAGCCGCCGTGCGCGGTGTAGTTCGCGAAGCCGATGCCCGATGCGGCCGGCGCCGACCACACGAAATACGCGCCGAGCACGATGAACACGACGATCGCCGCGATCTTCAGAAGCGAGAACGCATATTCGACCGAGCCGTACAGCGTGACGCTCGCGAGGTTCACGGCGATCAGCAGCGCGGAGAAGCCGATCACCCAGTACCAGCCGGGCACGGCCGGGAACCAGTACTTCATGAAGACGGTGATCGCGCTGATTTCGGTGCCGATCGCGAACACGACCGCGAACCAGTACGCATAGCGCACGAGAAAGCCCGCGAGCGGCCCGACGTAGTGTTCGGCATACGCACCGAACGAGCCGGCCGTCGGATGCGCGACCGTCATTTCCGCGAGCGCGCCCATCAGCAGCAGCGCGATCAGCGCGCCGATCGCATATGAAACCAGCACGCTCGGGCCCGCAAGCCCGATCGCGAATCCGCTGCCGAGGAACAGCCCCGTGCCGATCGCGCCGCCGATCGCGATCATTGCCATCTGCCCCGACGTCAGCGCGTGGCGCAACCCTTGTTCGCGCGCGACGATGTTGTCGAACGACCGTTGTTGTTGTGTCACTGCCTTACCACTCCCCTGCACCACCACTGCGCCACCGGCGCCGGATAAAGCGAAACGGCGCGGAAAACTTCCCGCGCCGTTCGCATGAACAACGAATTATCGCTTACTCGACTTCGACCGTCTCTTCGTTCGGCTTGTGCGGCGGATTCGCCAGCTTGTCGAACGACAGCTGCACCTTGTCGCTTTCGTCGACGTCGACCGTCACGTGACCGCCATTGACGAGCTTGCCGAACAACAGTTCATCGGCCAGCGCGCGACGGATCGTGTCCTGGATCAGCCGCTGCATCGGCCGCGCGCCCATCAGCGGGTCGAAGCCGTGCTTCGCGAGATGCTTGCGCAACGCGTCGGTGAAGAGCGCGTCGACCTTCTTCTCGTGCAGTTGCTCCTCGAGCTGGATCAGGAACTTGTCGACCACGCGCATGATGATTTCCTCATCGAGCGAGCGGAAGCTGATGATCGCATCCAGGCGGTTGCGGAACTCCGGCGTGAACAGGCGCTTGATGTCGGTCATCTCGTCGCCCGTTTCACGGCGCGTCGTGAAGCCGATCGTCGCCTTCTGCATCGACTCGGCGCCCGCGTTCGTCGTCATGATGATGATGACGTTGCGGAAATCCGCCTTGCGGCCGTTGTTGTCCGTCAGCGTGCCGTGGTCCATCACCTGCAGCAGCACGTTGAAGATGTCCGGATGCGCCTTCTCGATCTCGTCGAGCAGCAGCACGCAGTGCGGCTTCTTCGTGACGGCTTCGGTCAACAGGCCACCCTGGTCGAACCCGACGTAGCCCGGCGGCGCGCCGATCAGGCGGCTCACCGCGTGACGCTCCATGTATTCCGACATGTCGAAGCGGATCAGCTCGATGCCGAGCGTGAACGCAAGCTGGCGCGCCACTTCGGTCTTGCCGACGCCCGTCGGGCCGGAGAACAGGAACGCGCCGATCGGCTTGTCCATCTTGCCGAGACCGGCTCGCGCCATCTTGATCGACGCCGCGAGCGCGTCGATCGCCGGATCCTGGCCGAACACGACACTCTTGAGGTCGCGATCGAGCGTCTGCAGCTTGCTGCGATCGTCCTGCGACACGCTCTGCGCCGGCACGCGCGCGATCTTCGAGATGATTTCCTCGATCTCGCTCTTGCCGATCGTCTTCTTCTGCTTCGACTTCGGCAGGATGCGCTGCGCGGCGCCCGCTTCGTCGATCACGTCAATTGCCTTGTCCGGCAGGTGACGGTCGGTGATGAAGCGTGCCGACAGCTCGGCCGCGGCCGACAGGGCACCCGACGAATACTTGACGCCGTGATGCTCCTCGAAGCGCGACTTCAGCCCGCGCAGGATCGCGACCGTCTGCTCGACGGTCGGCTCCGTCACGTCGACCTTCTGGAAGCGCCGCGACAGCGCCGCGTCCTTTTCGAAGATGCCGCGATATTCGGTGAACGTGGTCGCGCCGATGCACTTGAGCGTGCCCGACGAAAGCGCCGGCTTCAGCAGGTTCGATGCGTCGAGCGTGCCGCCCGAAGCGGCGCCCGCGCCGATCAGCGTGTGAATTTCGTCGATGAACAGGATCGCGTGCGGCCGTTCCTTCAGCTCCTTCAGCACCGTCTTCAGACGCTGCTCGAAGTCGCCGCGATACTTGGTGCCCGCGAGCAGCGCGCCCATGTCGAGCGAATACACCTGCGCGTTCGCGAGGATGTCCGGCACTTCGCCGCGCGTGATGCGATAGGCGAGGCCTTCGGCGATCGCGGTCTTGCCGACGCCGGCTTCGCCGACGAGCAGCGGATTGTTCTTGCGGCGGCGGCACAGCACCTGCACGACGCGCTCGACCTCCGGCTCGCGGCCGATCAGCGGATCGATGCGGCCGTCCTTCGCCATCTGGTTCAGGTTCTGCGTGAACTGCGCGAGCGGGGTTTCCTTCTGCGCGTTCGCGTCTTCGCTTTCCGCGTTCGCGTCGGCCGACTTCGCGGCTTCGCCGCCGTTCGTCTTCGCGATACCGTGCGAAATGAAGTTCACGACATCCAGGCGCGTGACGCCCTGCTGCTGCAGGTAATAGACGGCGTGCGAGTCCTTCTCGCCGAAGATCGCGACCAGCACGTTCGCGCCGGTGACTTCCTTCTTGCCATTCGACGTCGACTGGACGTGCATGATCGCGCGCTGGATCACGCGCTGGAAACCCAGCGTCGGCTGGGTATCGACATCGTCGGTACCCGGGACGGTAGGTGTGTTGTCGTGGATGAAATTGCGCAGGTTCTGACGCAAATCCTCGATGTTGGCCGCACACGCGCGCAACACCTCGGCTGCCGTCGGATTATCCAGCAGGGCCAGCAACAGATGCTCGACCGTAATGAACTCATGGCGCGCCTGGCGTGCTTCCATGAACGCCATGTGCAGGCTGACTTCCAATTCCTGGGCAATCATGCTTCCTCCATCACGCACTGCAGCGGATGCCCGGCCTGCCGCGCATGGGTAACGACTTGCTCAACCTTGGTCGACGCGATGTCCCGCGTATAGACCCCACATACCCCTCGCCCTTCACGATGGACCTTCAGCATGATCTGCGTGGCCGTCTCGCGATCCTTCTTGAAATACTCCTGTACGACCATCACGACGAACTCCATCGGCGTGAAGTCGTCGTTCAGCAGCACCACCTTGTACATCGAAGGCGGCTTGAGCTTCTGCTGCTTGCGTTCCAGGACGGTGCTGTCCTGCTTGTCCGGGATAATCGCCATACACCCATTCTAAACAACTCGGACAGGCCCGCAATCCTGCCATTACCCGACCGACCGGTCGGCGCCCTCCCTGGTTCCCGACGACTCGCGATCGTCTTCGGGCCATACGAAAGCCGGCTGCGGTGCCGGCTTTCACGCGTGGCTCGGAACACGAACCGTCAGGGGGAAACCGCACCGGACCGTCGCATCCGCATCCAGTATCCCACAAGCCGGGACGACTCGATCGCGTGTCACTCGAGCCTGGTATATGAGCCGATTATGCGACTTTTCAAGTCCGCGCGCTTGGCGCCATGCTGCAAAGCAAAGCCGGAAAAACCCTGAAAATGGGTTCTTTACAACGGCCCTCTAACCGTCTAAAAATTCCGCTTGACACTCAAATAAAGAGCGCCAACAATCAAGCTGGCACTTTTTTCAACTCGTCGGTTGGCGAAATGAAAGAGTCCGAAGGTGAGCTTGTGAGGGGGGAACGGCTGTATTTTCCGGTCGTTTAGCTTTTCGAGCGTGCTCGTGGTAAGTAGCAGCGACTGTGTGACAGGGGAAGTAGGAAAATGGCAACTGGTATCGTTAAGTGGTTCAACGACGCGAAGGGCTTCGGTTTCATCACTCCCGACGAGGGCGGTGAAGATCTGTTTGCGCACTTCTCGGCCATCAACATGCAGGGCTTCAAGACCCTGAAGGAAGGCCAGAAGGTGAGCTTCGAGGTCGTTCAAGGGCCGAAGGGCAAGCAAGCGTCGAACATCCAGGCCGCGTAAAGGCACCGGATATCAGACGAAGAAACCCGGCATTGCGCCGGGTTTCTTTTTTTTCAGGCCAGCCACTCGTTAATTCGATTGGCTGGCCTTTTCGTTCAATCCCGATAATTGAACACGCATTGTCTTGTTTCACGCGCAGATCGAATGCCGTCATCCGCGTGAAACATATTCAATACTCGTTACACGACCTTCAGCGTGCCCATCATGCCGAGATCCTCGTGTTCGAGAATATGGCAGTGAAACATGCGCTCGCCGGGCATGTCCTGCATGACGCGTATCGTCACGGTCTCGCCGCTGCGCACGTTCACGGTGTCGCGCCACGCGCGGAACGGTTCGCTCGTGCGCGTGCCGCCCGATGCGCGCTCGATCACCTGGAATTGCGTGCCGTGCAAATGGAACGGGTGATCCATGTCGGTAGCGTTGTGAATCGCCCAGCGTTCGACGTCGCCTCGGCGGCTGGTCAGCGTCGCACGGTGCGGCGCGTAGGTCGCGCCGTTGATCGTGAAGCGCATCCCGGCCGGGCGACCATGCGCCGGGCTGTTCATCATCGCGTCCATGTCCATCTCCTCGCCGAGCGCGACTTCCTTGTGCGCGACCGGTTCGCCGAGGGCGGGCACCGCGCGCAGCGTGGCCGGCAACGCACGGGCGGCGGCCGGTGCGAACGCGACGTCGGCGAGCGGCAGCGCCGGATCGGGCGGCAGGCTGCCGTGGCCGCCGTCGTGCGACATCGCCATCTTGCGGCGGTCGTATTCGGCCGCCTGCAGCACCGCGCGTGACGTGCGATCGCCGGCGCGCACCAGCAATTCGGCGCGCTCGCCCGGCGCGAGCAGCAGCGACGTCACGCGGCGCGGCGCATCGAACAGCCCGCCGTCGGTGCCGACCTGCTCGAACGCGCGGCCGTCGTCGAACGCAATGCGCAGGTAGCGCGCGCTGCACGCGTTCCACACGCGCCAGCGCTCGTCGCCCGCGACGTCGATCCGCGGCCGGCGCGCACCGTTGACCAGCACGAACTGGCCTTCGCGGCCGTTCATCCAGTCCATCATGTCGTTCGGCGGAATCGTGCCGTCGCGCGCGAGCTTCAGGTCGGACACGAACAGGTTGCGCTCGGGCCAGCCGGCGAGCGGATCGTCGGCGGCACGCACGACGAACGGGCCGGCCAGCCCGCGAAACACCTGCTCGGCGGTCATCATGTGCGGATGCGGGTGATACCAGTATGTGCCGGCGCTCCCCTTCGGCAGCGTGAAGCGATACACGCGCGACGCACCCGGCGCGACGGGATCGGACGGGTTGCCGTCCTGGTCGGGCGGCACCGGCAGGCCGTGCCAGTGGATCGTCGACGGCTGCGGCAGCTTGTTCACGAAGCGGATTTCGACCATGTCGCCCTCGCGCACGTCGATCAGCGGGCCGACCACCGGCCCCTGCGTGCCCGCGCCGAACTGCCAGAACGTCGTCGGACGCGCACCGTGCAGCATCGGACGCGCGACGGGCTGGGCGACCAGCGTCGCGCGGAACGTGCCCGGCTCGCGGCTTTCGTTCGCAAGCGTGCGCAGCGACGCGAGCGGCGCGCCGGCCGGCAGCGCATCGGCCGCCGCGAGCGCAGCCGGCGCCGGTTTCGCGTGCTGCGCGTGGTCTGCCATCCCTGACATGCCGGGCATGTCGTCCATCTGATCCATGCCTGCCATGCCCGTATGACCGGCATGCTGCGCCCAGGCGGTGCGGGCAAACAGCGATGCCGCCGCGACGCCGATGGCGTGCGACAGGAAGGTTCTCCGTATCATCAATCGTTCCTCGTTATTCATGCTGCGTCGCGCCGGCGGGCACGGAGAAGCGCCCGTGCGCAACGCGAATCCTGATGCCCGCGTCATCATAACCGCAGCCCCCGGCTGAGACGCGGCAACAGCCGACGAGCGTCGATACGACGCAGGGCGGCCGGGCGGACGAACGGACCGGCTTGCGATCATCGAGTGTTTTCGATCGTCGCCGGGTGCTGCCGCACCTCACCGCATTCATCGCAATTCGAGCCGACCGCCGGCCTTCGCCGCCCGCTTTCGCCACGCCCGGTCGAGACAATTCGCCCCTGCCGCACATCCCGCGATCGGCATGCGCGCGCCACCCACGCATGAGCCCGCCAATTTTTCACGATGCGGAACAAGTCCCTGCGTTATAAAAATT
Organism: Burkholderia sp. FL-7-2-10-S1-D7; assembly: GCF_001524185.1. Classification (NCBI taxonomy): domain Bacteria; kingdom Pseudomonadati; phylum Pseudomonadota; class Betaproteobacteria; order Burkholderiales; family Burkholderiaceae; genus Burkholderia; species Burkholderia sp. FL-7-2-10-S1-D7. The sequence goes on from NZ_LOWY01000056.1 coordinate 42,433, forward strand.
CGTGGTGCATGGCACAAATTGGCTGTTTCGCGATGCCAAAAATCGTTCCGCAATACAAAACGAGCGCAATAAGTCACTGTTTTTGCTAGATATTTTTTGTTTCGAGAAAGCGCTCTACGCGCACCATCGGGCGCTGCCCCGGACGTAGACTTTGTTCCATGCACTGACGCTTCGCCACGACGGTCGATAGGGACCCCGGCGCAAGCAGCCAGTCGGGCCACAGCCGGACGAGCCGGCAGGCGGCACAACAGAATCGCTTGTGATCAGAAAGGGAGAACGGAAATGAAGGGATTTCGCTTTGGTTCAGCGCTCGGGTCGTTCTATATCCTGCCGGGTAACGGCGGCTGGGAAGCGACGTTCGGCAACGCCCTGCTCGGCGCGTTCTCGTGCCCGGAAGTGGCGGCCGACCACATCTCCCGCGGCGACTGCGAGCAACTGTCCGAACTGGATACGGCCACGCTCGAAGTGCCGCACGAAATCGCCGAGTGGGAAATCGTTCACGTCTGAATGGCACGCCGGCAACGAAAAACGCCCCGGGTGACCGGGGCGTTTTCATGTTCGGCGGAACGGCGAGCCGCATCGGCCGCTGCCGTTGCCGCGGCGCGCGCGGGAGCGCGCCCTGCGTCAGGCGACTGCGTCGACGATGCCGTTCAGCGTTGCGCTCGGGCGCATCGCCCGGCTCGTCAGCTCGACGTTCGGACGGTAGTAGCCGCCGATCGCCTGCGCGGTGCCCTGCGCGGCCGACAGTTCTTCCAGGATGCGCGCTTCGCTGTCGGACAGCGACTTCGCGACGCCTTCGAACTGCGCCTTCAGCGCGGCATCCTCGGTCTGCTCGGCCAGCGCCTGCGCCCAGTAAAGGCACAGATAGAAGTGGCTGCCACGATTGTCGAGGCCGCCGACCTTGCGCGCCGGCGATTTGTTCTCGTCCAGGAACTTGCCGGTTGCCTGGTCGAGCGTCTTCGCGAGCACGAGCGCCTTCGGGTTCTGGTACGCGTTGCCGAGGTGTTCGAGCGACGCGGCCAGCGCGAGGAATTCGCCGAGCGAATCCCAGCGCAGGAAGCCTTCCTCGACGAACTGCTGCACGTGCTTCGGTGCCGAGCCACCCGCGCCCGTTTCGAACATCCCGCCGCCGGCCATCAGCGGCACGATGGACAGCATCTTCGCGCTGGTGCCGAGTTCCATGATCGGGAACAGGTCGGTCAGGTAGTCGCGCAGCACGTTACCCGTGACCGAGATCGTGTCCTTGCCCGCGCGGATGCGCTCGAGCGAGAAGCGCGTCGCGTCTTCCGGCGTCATGATGCGGATGTCGAGGCCGTTCGTGTCGTGATCCTTCAGATAGCGTTCGACCTTCGCGATGATCTGCGCGTCGTGCGCACGTGCCGGATCGAGCCAGAACACGGCCGGCGCGCCGGTCGCGCGGGCGCGGTTCACCGCGAGCTTGACCCAGTCCTGCACCGGAGCGTCCTTCGTCTGGCACATGCGCCAGATGTCGCCCGACTCGACCGCGTGCTCGAGCAGCACGTTGCCGGCTTCGTCCGTGACGCGCACGACGCCGTCTGCCGGGATCTGGAACGTCTTGTCATGCGAACCGTATTCCTCGGCCGCCTGCGCCATCAGGCCGACGTTCGGCACGCTGCCCATCGTGACCGGGTCGAATGCGCCGTGCTGCTTGCAGTCCTCGATCACGGCCTGATAGACACCCGCGTAGCAGCGGTCCGGAATCACGGCCTTCGCGTCGCGCAGTTCGCCGTCCGGGCCCCACATGCAGCCCGACTCGCGGATCATCGCCGGCATCGATGCGTCGACGATTACGTCGCTCGGCACGTGCAGGTTCGTGATGCCCTTGTCCGAGTTGACCATCGCGAGGCGCGGACGCACTGCGTATTCGGCCTTGACGTCGGCTTCGATCGCTTCGCGTGTGTCGGCCGGCAGGTCCTTCAGGCGCGCGTACAGGTCGCCGATGCCGTTGTTCGGGTTGAAGCCGACCTGCGCCAGCGCCTCCGCGTGCTTCGCGAGCGCGTCGCGGTAGAACACCGACACGAAGTGACCGAACAGGATCGGGTCCGAGACCTTCATCATGGTCGCCTTCAGGTGCACCGAAAACAGCACGTCCTGCGCCTTCGCGTCGGCGATTTGCGCTTCGATGAAGCTGCGCAGCGCCTTGCGGCTCATCACCGATGCATCGATGATTTCACCGGCCTTCACGGCCGTCTTTTCCTTCAGCACCTTCTTCACGCCGTCGGCCGTCGTGAGTTCGATCTTCACGCTGCCGGCCTCGGCGATCAGCGCCGACTTCTCGCTGCCGTAGAAGTCGCCTTCGCTCATGTGCGCGACGTGCGCCTTCGACGTGGCCTTCCATGCGCCCATCTTGTGCGGGTGCTTGCGTGCGTAGTTCTTGACCGACAGCGGCGCGCGACGGTCGGAGTTGCCTTCGCGCAGCACCGGGTTCACCGCGCTGCCCTTGATCTTGTCGTAGCGGGCCTTGACGGCCTTCTCTTCGTCGGTCGACGGCTCTTCCGGGTACGCCGGCAGCTTGTAGCCCTGCGCCTGCAGTTCGGCGATCGCGGCCTTGAGCTGCGGCACCGATGCGCTGATGTTCGGCAGCTTGATGATGTTCGCTTCCGGCTTCAGCGTGAGCTGGCCCAGTTCGGCCAGATCGTCGGAACCCTTCTGCTCCGGCGGCAGGACGTCGGCGAACGCCGCGATGATGCGGCCGGCGAGCGAGATGTCGCGCGTTTCGACGGCGACGCCCGACGAGCGCGTGAAGGCCTTGACGATCGGCAGCAGCGAATAGGTCGCGAGCGCCGGCGCTTCGTCGGTGAGGGTGTAGATGATCTTGGGCGAAGTGGACATGGTCGATGCGTTGCTACGTGAAAATTTGGGACTGAGGGGCGCCGACGGTAATCGGCGGGGAGCGACCGGGTCGATCGCGAAAGGAGCGTGCCGGCTAGCCGGGCAGTGGTGTTGCAAGGGCCGTCATGTTCTACCTTGCAGGGCATGCGGGCCGCATCGCGGCGCCGCGGCCCGCATGCCGGACCGCCCTGCCAACAAACCTGCCGTTCATGAAACGCCCCGGCGCCGGCAGTAGGCGCCGGGGCTGCCGGCGGTCCGCCGGCCTGCCCCGGAAGGGGACTTACATGTTCTCGATCAGCACTTCGCCGAAGCCGGAGCACGACACCTGCGTCGCGCCTTCCATCAGGCGCGCGAAGTCGTACGTGACGCGCTTCTGCAGGATCGACTTCTCCATCGCGGCGATGATCGTGTCGGCCGCTTCCGTCCAGCCGAGGTGGCGCAGCATCATTTCCGCCGACAGGATCTCGGAACCGGGGTTCACGTAATCCTTGCCCGCGTATTTCGGTGCCGTGCCGTGGGTCGCCTCGAACATCGCGACCGAATCGGACAGGTTCGCGCCCGGCGCGATCCCGATGCCGCCGACCTGAGCGGCCAGCGCGTCGGAGATGTAGTCGCCGTTCAGGTTCAGCGTCGCGATCACGTCGTATTCGGCCGGACGCAGCAGGATCTGCTGCAGGAACGCGTCGGCGATCGAATCCTTGATGACGATCTCGTTGCCCGTCTTCGGGTTCTTCACGCGCATCCACGGGCCGCCGTCGATCAGCTCGCCGCCGAACTCCTTCTGCGCGAGCGCATAGCCGGCGTCACGGAACAAGCCTTCCGTGAACTTCATGATGTTGCCCTTGTGCACCAGCGTGACCGACTTGCGATCGTTGTCGATCGCGTACTGGATCGCCTTGCGCACGAGACGCTCGGTGCCTTCGGTCGACACGGGCTTGACGCCGATCCCCGAGGTTTCCGGGAAGCGGATCTTCTTCACGCCCATCTCTTCCTGCAGGAACTTGATGACCTTCTTCGCCTGCTCGGAGCCCGCGGCCCATTCGATGCCCGCGTAGATGTCTTCCGAGTTCTCGCGGAAGATCACCATGTCGATCTTTTGCGGCTCGCGCACCGGCGACGGCACGCCCTTGAAATACTGGACCGGGCGCAGGCACACGTAGAGGTCGAGTTCCTGGCGCAGCGCGACGTTCAGCGAACGGATGCCGCCGCCGACCGGGGTCGTGAGCGGCCCCTTGATCGACACCACGTATTCCTTCAGCACCTGCAGCGTTTCGTCCGGCAGCCACACGTCCGGACCGTACACCTTCGTCGCCTTCTCGCCCGCGAAGATCTCCATCCAGTGGATCTTGCGCTTGCCCTTGTAGGCATGCGCGACCGCCGCATCGACGACCTTGATCATCACCGGCGTGATATCGAAGCCCGTACCGTCGCCTTCGATATAGGGAATGATCGGCTGATCGGAAACATTGAGCGAGAAGTCCTTGTTGACGGTGATCTTGTCACCGCCCTCCGGAACCTTGATGTGCTGATACGGCATGATCGACTCCAGTGACGTGGCTGAGCAGGTGATGCTGGTCGAAACTGCGCGCGCTGCGAGGTGGCCCTGCCACCCTCGTGACGGCAACAGCGAGCGCTATTCTAGCGCCCCAACCGGGGCCGGCGGCACGAAGCGCGACGCTGCGTATCAAGTCTTCCCTTATGTCTTATATAAGACAGAGGACTTGCCGTTCCGTATTATGCATTAAGATTCCGCCATTTGCCATAGACCGCCCGTCCCGCTTCCGCCGCGGCACGCCGGGCGGGCGCACGCCATGACCCTGATCGCCCTCAACAAGCCGTTCGGCACGATTTGCCAGTTTTCCGCGCACGAGACGCGGCCGTCGCTCGGCGACTGGGTAAAAACACCCGGCGTCTACCCGGCCGGCCGGCTCGACGCCGACAGCGAGGGCCTGCTGCTGCTCACCGACGACGGCGCGCTGCAGGCGCGCATCGCCGAGCCACGCCACAAGCTCGTCAAGCGCTACTGGGCGCAGGTCGACGGTGCGCCGGGTCCGGCCGACCTGAAGGCGCTCGCGCGCGGCGTCGATCTCGGCGACTACGTGACGCGCCCGTGCCGCGCCGAATTCATCGAACCGCCGGACACGCTGTGGCCGCGCAATCCGCCGATCCGCTATCGCGCCGCGATCCCGACCACGTGGATCGAACTGGCGATCACCGAAGGCAAGAATCGGCAGGTGCGGCGGATGACTGCCGCGATCGGCTTCCCGACTTTGCGTCTCGTGCGCGTCGGCATCGGCGCGCTCGACATATTCGCGCTCGGCATTGCACCGGGCGAAACAATTGCACTGCCACCGCGGGCTCCGTGGGACGGTTTCGCACGCGCCGAATGACGCATTCCGGACGCGCGAATTTTTCGTCATCTTTTTCGTCAACCGCCTGCGAAGATCGCGCGTTAAACCACGCAGATGCCAACCTTAGCTATCCGGCATTGGCAGCCGAAGTCGTGTTTGCGTCACGAAAGCGACGTTTTTATCGAATACGATTCGGCGCCCGCAGCGCAATGAGAAATTTCTCGAAGCGTCTGTCAACCGAAAGGTGGATGGCACCGTTAGACGACATGACTCCTATTGCCGGGTCATTTGGTTAATTAACTAAAGCTGAGGAACAAAACATGAACAAACTGATCGCCGCTCTGGTCGCTGGCCTCTTCGCAACGGCTGCTTTCGCACAAGCATCGGCTCCGGAAGCTGCTCCGGCTGCTGCTGAAGCTGCTTCGGCACCGGCTAAGCACGCTGCCAAGAAGCACCACGCAGCTAAGAAGCACCACAAGGCATCGAAGAAGGCTGCAGCAAGCGACGCAGCAGCACCGGCAGCTGCTTCGAACTAAGCAAGCTGTAATAACGCAGTCAAGAACACGCAGTCTTGCCGTTCTTACGGCGTTGAAAGGCAGATCACCGCGAGGCGATCTGCCTTTTTCTTTTTGTGCCCGCCGGCGCGCTTCGCGTACCATGCGGGTCTCGTTTTCCCGATAGGAGCCCTGCTGTGCGATTCTCCCTGCGCTCGTCGCTCGGCCGCCTTGCGCGCGCCGCCGTGTTTCCCGCCGCGCTCGCCGTTCTCGCGCTCGGCATGCAGACCGCCCACGCGCAGATGCCGCCCGGCGCCAAGCAGCCGAGCGAGTTCCCGCGCGCGAAGCTGCGCGCCGGCATGTACGTGATCGACGCGGCCGTCGCCGCGAACGACGCCGACCGCGAACAAGGGCTGATGTACCGGTCGCAGCTCGCCCCGAACGAAGGCATGCTGTTCGTGTTCAACGAGAACGCCGTGCACTGCTTCTGGATGAAGAACACGTTGATCCCGCTGTCGATCGCGTTCATCCGCGCGGACGGCACGATCACCGACATCGACGAGATGAAGGCCGAGACGACCGACAACCACTGCCCGCGCAACAACGGCGTCTATGCGCTCGAAATGAGCAAGGGCTGGTTCGCGGCGAAGGGCATCAAGCCGGGCATGAAGCTCGAAGGCCTGCCCAAGGCCCAGTAACGGCCATTGCCGCGGCGCCGCCGCACGTCGACCGAAGCCGGCCGCCCATCATTTGTTGTTGGGCGCCGGTTTTTTTTCGCCGGCCGACGGCGACGCGCGCCTTGATTCGGTCAATGCTGCCCGCATCTGCAAAAGCCTCGGACAAGCGCTATGCTTTAAATCTCGCTTGTTCCAACCCGGGCCGGTGCAGCCGGTCCGCTTACGATCCGAACCACCAGGAGGTTCACGTGCCCCGCAAAACCCCCATCGAGCGCTATCGCAATATCGGGATCAGCGCTCACATCGATGCCGGCAAGACCACCACGACCGAGCGCATCCTGTTTTACACCGGCGTGAGCCACAAGATCGGTGAAGTGCACGACGGCGCGGCCACGATGGACTGGATGGAGCAGGAGCAGGAACGCGGCATCACGATCACGTCGGCCGCGACCACGGCCTTCTGGAAGGGCATGGCCGGCAACTATCCGGAACACCGGATCAACATCATCGACACCCCCGGGCACGTCGACTTCACGATCGAGGTCGAGCGCTCGATGCGCGTGCTCGACGGTGCGTGCATGGTCTACGACTCGGTCGGCGGCGTGCAGCCGCAATCCGAAACCGTGTGGCGCCAGGCGAACAAGTACAAGGTGCCGCGCATCGCGTTCGTCAACAAGATGGACCGCGTCGGCGCGGACTTCTTCCGCGTGCAGCGCCAGATCGGCGAGCGCCTGAAGGGCGTCGCCGTGCCGATCCAGATTCCGATCGGCGCGGAAGATCATTTCCAGGGTGTCGTCGATCTCGTGAAGATGAAGGCGATCGTGTGGGACGACGAAAGCCAGGGCGTGAAGTTCACGTATGAGGACATTCCGGCGAATCTCGTCGAGCTTGCGCACGAATGGCGCGAGAAGATGGTCGAAGCCGCCGCGGAAGCCAGCGAGGAACTGCTCGAGAAGTACCTGCACGACCATGAATCGCTGACCGAGGACGAGATCAAGGCCGCGCTGCGCCAGCGCACGATCGCGAACGAGATCGTGCCGATGCTGTGCGGCAGCGCGTTCAAGAACAAGGGCGTGCAGGCGATGCTCGACGCGGTGATCGACTACCTGCCGTCGCCGGTCGACGTGCCCGCGATCCTCGGTCACGACTTCCACGATCCGGAGAAGCCGGCGGAACGTCACCCGAGCGACGACGAGCCGTTCTCGTCGCTCGCGTTCAAGATCATGACCGACCCGTTCGTCGGCCAGCTGATCTTCTTCCGTGTGTATTCGGGCGTCGTCGAATCGGGCGACACCGTGCTGAACGCGACGAAGGACAAGAAGGAGCGGCTCGGCCGGATCCTGCAGATGCACGCGAACGAGCGCAAGGAAATCAAGGAAGTGCGCGCGGGCGACATCGCGGCGGCGGTCGGCCTGAAGGAAGCGACGACGGGCGACACGCTGTGCGATCCGGCCAAGCCGATCATCCTGGAGAAGATGGAATTCCCGGAGCCGGTGATCTCGCAGGCCGTCGAGCCGAAGACGAAGGCCGACCAGGAAAAGATGGGCCTCGCGCTGAACCGTCTCGCGCAGGAAGATCCGTCGTTCCGCGTGCAGACCGACGAGGAATCCGGCCAGACGATCATCTCGGGGATGGGCGAGCTGCACCTCGAAATCCTGGTCGACCGGATGAAGCGCGAATTCGGCGTCGAAGCGACGGTCGGCAAGCCGCAGGTCGCGTATCGCGAAACGGTGCGCACGACGGCCTCCGATGTCGAAGGCAAGTTCGTCAAGCAGTCGGGCGGGCGCGGCCAGTACGGGCATGCGGTGATCACGCTGGAGCCGAACCCCGGCAAGGGCTACGAGTTCCTCGACGAGATCAAGGGCGGCGTGATTCCGCGCGAATTCATCCCGGCCGTGGACAAGGGCATCATCGAAACGCTCAAGAGCGGCGTGCTCGCGGGCTACCCGGTCGTCGACGTGAAGGTGCACCTGACGTTCGGCTCGTACCACGACGTCGACTCGAACGAAAACGCGTTCCGGATGGCCGGCTCGATGGCGTTCAAGGAAGCGATGCGCCGCGCGAAGCCGGTGCTGCTCGAGCCGATGATGGCGGTCGAGGTCGAGACGCCGGAGGACTTCATGGGCAACGTGATGGGCGACCTGTCGAGCCGGCGCGGCATCGTGCAGGGGATGGAGGACATCGCGGGCGGCGGCGGCAAGCTGGTGCGCGCCGAAGTGCCGCTCGCCGAGATGTTCGGCTATTCGACGTCGCTGCGCTCGGCGACGCAAGGTCGTGCGACGTACACGATGGAGTTCAAGCATTACGCGGAAACGCCGGCGAACGTGTCGGAAGGCGTGATCAACGCGAAAGTGAAGTAAGCGCGGGGGGCGCGCCCCGCTGCGCGCAGACCTCAGGCCCGTCCGGTTCCGGACGGGCTTTTTTTCGTCCGTCCAACGCAGCACGGCGGTGGCCGACGCCCCGACGCCGTTTTTGATCGGCACGCCAGGACATTTTTGCGCATGCCACAATTGCATCGCGATTCGTCCGATGGAACCACCCCGATGCCGCCCACCCCTGCCCTGCGCCGCCTGTTGATGCTGTATGCCGGCCTGATCGCCGCGAACGTCGCCGTCTGGCTGTGGGCGCTCGCGGTTCTGCACGACCGTCCGCTGCTGCTCGGCACCGCGGCGATCGCGTACGGGCTCGGGCTGCGTCATGCGGTCGACGCCGATCACATCGCCGCGATCGACGTCGCGACGCGCAAGCTGATGCAGGACGGCCAGCGTCCGGTGACGGTCGGCCTGTTCTTCTCGCTCGGCCACTCGACGATCGTGGTCGTCGCCACGCTCGGCATCGCGCTGAGCGCGTTCGCGCTGCGCGACCGCTTCGACGCATTCCGCGAAATCGGAGGCACGATCGGCACGGCGGTATCCGTAACCTTCCTGCTCGTCCTCGCGTGCATGAACCTGGTGATCCTGCGCGACGTGTGGCGGCGCTATCGCGGCGCGCCGGACACGGCTCACGGTGCCGCGCACGCGCATCGCGCGGGCGGCCTCGTGTCGCGGCTGCTGCGCCCGCTGTTCCGGTTCGTGTCGAAAAGCTGGCACATGTATCCGGTCGGCGTGCTGTTCGGCTTGGGTTTCGATACTGCAACAGAAATCGCGTTGCTCGCGATCGCGGCTGCGCAGGCAAGCCACGCGCTACCGCTCCATTCGGTCATGCTGTTTCCCGCGCTGTTCGCGGCCGGCATGACGCTGATCGACTCTACCGATAATGTGCTGATGATTCATGCGTACGGCTGGGCGATGGACGACCCGCGGCGCAAGCTGCTCTATAACGCGAGCATCACGCTGCTCTCGGCGGCCGTCGCACTGGCGGTCGGCGGGATCGAGGCCGCCGGCCTGCTCGCCGACAAGCTGTCGCTGACGGGCCCGGTACGCGAGGCGCTCGACGCACTTGGCACGCGCTTCGGCGCGATCGGTTACGGCATCGTCGCGCTGTTTCTCGTCGCCTGGATCGCGTCGATCCTTTGCCATCGCTGGCCGCGTGCTGCCGACACGACGGCGCGATAGACGTAGTCAGACGTTTCATTTCGGAAACAAAAAGCTCACGACGGCGTATCACGCGCTGTCGCGCGATACGTGCGCGCCTTGCGCCACGGGCGCGGCCGGCCGGTGGCACGAATCTCGCTGATAGGGGTTCGCACGGCGGGCCCGCGTGCCGATTCGTGTTCCCGGCTGGCCTCTGACGCCGGTCCGACACGCATCGGCCGCCGATACGACAATGCATCGTTGCTGGTCCCCTGCGTCACACGTTGATGTTCGCGCGTGACGAGGCATCGCGCGCATCGGGGAGATCAATAATGAGCAGAACGAATCAACTGTCCCATACGGTGGGATGGTGCTATCGCACGACCGTGCTGGCCGCAGCCGCGTTTGCGTGCTGCTGTTCCTACGCGATTGCTCAGGATTCGATGCCCGGCGTCGCGTCCGACCCGACCGCCAGCGCAGACCCCGTCATGATGCTCGCCGACGACACGGCGTCCTGTGCCGCCAGTCCGGCTGCTTGCGCGGTACACGTATATGCCGGCCGAGGCGCCGTGGGCAGCGGCGCCGGAAGCACCTCTGGCGGCAGCAGTCCGGGTAGCAGCGGGAATGGCGGAAGCGGTGGAAGCGGCGCCGTCGGGCCTGCAGGCGTCGGTGGATCGACCGGGGCGACATCCGGTGGTACGAGCGGAACAGGTCGCAGCGGCGGTTCATCAGGCAACGATGGTAAAGGTGGTGGTACCTCGGGTAACGGTACTTCGGGTGGCGGTAGCTCGGGTGGCGGTAGCTCGGGTGGAGGCACCTCGGGCGGCGGCACCTCGGGTGGAGGCACCTCGGGTGGTGGCACCTCGGGCGGCGGCACCTCGGGTGGTGGCACCTCGGGCGGCGGCACCTCGGGCGGCGGTACCTCGGGTGGCGGTACCTCGGGTGGCGGCACTTCGGGTGGCGGCACCTCGGGCGGCGGTACCTCGGGTGGCGGTACCTCGGGTGGCGGTACCTCGGGTGGCGGTACCTCGGGTGGTGGCACCTCGGGTGGCGGCACCTCGGGCGGTGGAACCTCGGGCGGCGGCACCTCGGGCGGCGGCACCCCGGGCGGCGGTACCTCGGGTGGACATGGTGGCCACGGCGGCGGCGATGGCGATGGCGGCGGCAACGGCGGTCACGGTAACGGCGGCCACGGTAACGGCGGCGGCGATGGCGGCGGCAATGGTGGTCACGGGAACGGTGGCGGCGATGGCGGTCACGGCGATGGCGGTCACGGGAACGGCGGCGGCGATGGCGGTCACGGCAACGGTGGCGGCGATGGCGGTCACGGCAATGGCGGTCACGGTAACGGCGGCGGCGATGGCGGTCACGGCAACGGTGGCGGCGATGGCGGTCACGGCGATG
>NZ_LOWY01000057.1:0-68222 GCF_001524185.1 Burkholderia sp. FL-7-2-10-S1-D7
GTCGAGCCTGGCTGGATTCCGATAATATCGACGCGAGACTCACTGCCTGACTGGCTACAAAATTCCGCCGCAGGTCAGGGAATACGACGCCCGTGCCATTGCGCTGGTTGGTTACGGCGCTCGGCTCAGCCGCATTAGGCGGGTAGTCGCGATGGTGGCTCATCTCGGCGCCCAGCGCCCGCTCGATCAGCGCCTTCTTGAGGGCCAGCGTTGCGGCGTTGATCGCTGCAGCGTTCATCGGACCGTTGCCGAATTGTTCGACCAACTCGGCGGGAGTCGCCGGCAGGTCTACCGGTTTGGCCTTCGGTTTGCGAGGCATAAAGTCGCCTTCTGAGCGTCATATGCCTTGAACACGAAATTACCGACAGGCCCCCGACAAACGACCGCTGGCCAATCTCGCCATCCGGGAATCGGCATAATCACGGTTTGCCACCGTGATTTCACGATTTCCGCAACGCATTCCCCCCGTTACCACCGCACCACCCATGTCGACCACCATCACGACCACCGCGTCGCTGAAACACATTCTCGAGCACCCGGGCGATTTCTCCGGATGGCTCTGCCTGCCACCGATGCCGTGGACGCTCGACACCGAGGGCGCATTTGCCGAAGGCGCAGACGTCCCGGAGACTGGCACGCCTCCCGTCACCGCACCGCAGCCCGGCTGGCGCGTCACGCTGAACAGCGCGACGATCGAGGACATAGTGATCAACTCACATGATCAGGTTGACGAACCGAGCGTCGCGCAATTGCTCGACGCATTCGTGTTCTACGTCGACAACGACGAATTCATTCTGCTCTGACGACGCGCGCCACGTGCCACAGTAAAAAAGGACCGCCAAGCGGTCCTTTCTTCAAGAAGCATCGGCGCCGAAGCGAAGCGCGCCCCTCAAGGCAGCGAAATCGTCAAATTCGCCGACTCCGGGCCCACCTTGATGACTTGCGAGTAAGGCGCCAACGCCTGCAGCGTCTTGTCCTTCAGATAGGTATTGAGCCCGAGATACCCGAGCAGGGCCACAAGCGCGAACACCGCCCCGATCGCCCAGACCGGCACCTCGCGCTTCAACCGATGCGCGATCTGATCCGGCAGCGGCCAATGCGGAGCGAACGCGGCGCGCTTCCCCTTCATATGCGCGATCTCGTCCCCCAGCCGCGCGGTGAGGTAAGCGAGCTTCTCCGGCCCTTCGAGCAGATACTTGCCCTGGAACCCGAGCAGCAGGCACATGTGAAAGACCTCAAGCGACTGCAACCGCGCCGCGCCCTGCGCCCGACATTCCTCGAGATACTGAAAGAATTTCTCCCCCGCGAGCTGCTCGCCGAACAGCACGAGTTGCAGCGGCCGGCGCTCCCAGTCGGTGCGGATCTTGAACTGCGAAGACAGCACCATCTCGTCGACGGCCGCGCAGTACGCGAACTTCGCGCCATACACGTCCTCGGCCGGAATGTTGAGCTTCTTCGCGCCGCGCTCGAAATCCGACAGAAACTCCTGGATCTTCGTGCTGAATTCGCTCGCGCTGTCCGGCTCGCGACCGTTCTTGAGCAGGAACAGCATGAAAAACCCGTCGTACAGCAGGTCGAGCAGCGAACGGGCCTGGAACGCGGCGTCGGTCGACGCCGGGGTATGCAGCGGGGCCGGCGCGTTGTCGCCGAACAGAGAAGGCGCGTAGCTCATGATGTGACCGCGATCAGTTCGAATTTCAGGTCATTGATGCCAGTCGGCGCGTAGATCATCGCGGACTGGGCCTGCAGCATGCGCTCGTAGAGCGCGCCGCGCGAATCAAGCTGGAAATAGCACGCACCGGGTCGCACCGGAATCGCGGGCGGCACCTGCGGCATGTACGACAGCCGCACGCCCGGCATGGCCGACAGCACCAGCTTGTCGACATCGTCGGGTGCGCCGACCTTGAAGCGGGCCGGCACCGCGTCGATGAGCTCGACGTTGGGCATGTCCGCGGACACGGCCAGGTAGAACTCGGTCTTGTCGTCGATCTTGCCCGAATCGAGGCGGCCGAGGTGGAACGACGGACGCACCTCGTCGAGCGTGATCGCGAAGTAGCGCGTCGAGATCACGGTGTCGAGCAATTCGCGCAGCATCAGGTCGAGGCGCGCGAAGCTCGGCCCCGGATCGTCATGGCGATACACGGGCAGGTCGGCAAGCGTGTAGCCCTTCGAAAACGTCATCAGCTGGCCCGCGAGGCGCAGCAGTTCCTGGAACAGCCGCTCCGGATGCAGCGCCGCATGCTGGTGCAGGTGCGCGAGCGTCGCGAACGCGGCGTTTGCGGTGTGCAGCAGCCAGAACGACGCGATGTCGCCCGAACGGAATTCGATGATGTTCTTCGACGGCTCGCGGTGAAAACCGTACAGCGCATTCACCTTCGCCTGCAGCGCGTCGACGAGCTGGCGCAGCCGCTGGTGCAGGATCGGCGAAGCGTCGATCGCGAGGCACGGCGGCACGAAGCTGTCGTCGATCTCGAAGCCGGACGTCGCGGTGCGGCGCACGCGCACGAGCGGCACCGACAGCAGCTGGTCGCGCGGCTCGCTGTGCGCGATCAGCTTGACCTGCGTCTTGAGGAACGTGATGTCGGCTTCGGCGGCGTCGGTGAAGTTGTCGGCCACGCTCGTCTGCTCGCTGACGAAACGCGTCATGAAGCCGGCGGCCGGATCGTCGCTGTAGTTGGTGCCGTTCTCGCGCAGCGGGTGCAGCGCGAGGTAGAACACGAATTCGTTGATGCCGTCGGGCAGCGTGTCCAGCGCGATCGGCGGCGGCAGGTCGTCGGCTTGCGGCGCGGCATACAGCGCGCCGTCCGGGAACACGAGCGCAAGCTCGGCCACGCGCAGCACGTTGCTGCCGAGCGCATCGCGGTCGATGCGCACCGAGCGCACGCCCCAGTTGTACGGCTGGATCGCCTGGATGGATTCGAACAGGCGCGCCTCGTGGTAGGCGTCCTGCCGCTGAAAATGTTGGGGCCGGAGGAACAGCCCTTCCCCCCAAAGCACCTTGGCCGAATAACTCATGTCAAATCCGGTTAATGTCGCGTTGCGATGTAATCGATTTGTTCGTGCCCGAATTAAATCGCCAATTTGTTAACTCTTGTTAATTGACATTCGTGCGTCATGCTTAACCGCAGGTGACCGACGAAAGCAAATTCAGCGGTTGTGAAGGCGCACCCTGTTGCGGTGCGATGACGGAGCCATCGGTGACCGTCATCGCGCAATTATGCAGGCCGACGATTATGCCGGATTTCTCCGACTTCGCCGGGTCGAACGTCAGTTTCCAGCGCTGGATGGCGGGATCGCGAAACAGTGCGACGATGCCGAATGCCTGCGCTTCGCGCGACACTTTTTCGGTCGCCGTATAGCGCTGGCCCGGAATCAGCGTGATTTCACGCACGTTCAGCAGATCGGTGCCCAGTGCGGCCTTTTCCTTGGCCGGATCGGTGAATGCATCGAACGGCGCTTGCTGGAATGAAGTCGGATCCTTCAGCGCGTAGAGCCGCACCACCAATGCGAGCGGCTTGCGATCGTTCGCGGCGTTGAGGTTCGGCGCGGCGGCGAGCGTGAGCCCGATGTTGCGCGGCGGCTTCTGGGCATCCGGCAGTTCGGGCTTGCCGACGCCGGCGGCCTGCATCACGGCGCTCGCGGCGGAGCCGAGCAGCGGGGCGGCCGCGCATCCGGCCAGGAGCGCGCAGGCGATCAGCGGCAGCGCATAGCGAATCATGGACGATCTCATCATGTTTCCGGCGTGCCGCCTTTAACTCCCCTGTCAAAACTACCGGGCATTTCCGCGTTCACCGCGAATGCCGGCTAATCTGCCGTTCAACTATTAAGCACACGTGCGACGCATTGCGGTTCCGGAATTTTTTTCCGGTGCCTGCACGAAGCGTTGTCGAGCAAGTAAAACTTGCGCATTCCCGTCGATGGAAAGGCCGCCGCCGGGCCGTTGCCGGAGACGTTTCGAGGAGGTAGCGCACGGTTTTAAAAGGAATTACTCTTCACGCAGCGATTGAATTATGAAAAATTGATCGGTACTATACCCGCGCGCTTCTTGCAAAGCAAAAGAACCAGATTCTCAACGATTTTAATACTCACGCGCCGGTGGATATAACGATGAAAGACCGTCTCTTCGCAAAATTGTCTGGGGTAGTGCTGGCCTGCGGCGTGATCGCCGGTTGTGCGAGCCAGCCGCCTGCGCCGCCGACTGCCGAGGTGTTCAACAAGTCGCTTGCCGATGCGGACGCCGTTGCGAAGTCGGGTGACCAGGACAAGGCGCTCGGCCTGTACCAGCAGCTCGCGAAGTCGGATCCGACGCGCGAGGAACCGTGGTCGCGCATCGCGCAGATCCAGTTTGCCCAGAACCACTATGGCCAGGCGATCGTCGCCGCGCAGGAGGCACTGCAGCGCGACGCGACCGACCGTCAGGCGAAGAGCGTGCTCGCCGTCGCGGGGCTGCGGATCGCGACGCAGTCGCTCGGCGAGCTGCGCCAGGATGCATCGCTCGCGGGCGATGCGAAGTCGGACGCGCAGGCACTCGCGAAGCAACTGCGCGACACGCTCGGCGAATCGGCGCTGTTCCCGCCGGAGCAGCGGACCACGAAGACGCGTACGGCGCGCCGCGTGATTCACCGTCCGAAGGCCGGCGCGGCGCCGGCAGTCGAGGCAGCCGCAGCAGCAACCACCGCGCCGACGCCGCCGGCCGCGCCGCAAAAGGGCGGCGCCGATCCGTTCAGCGCGCTGCGCAACTGACCGCAACTGACGCGATAACCACAACTAACCTGGGAGCCGTCGAGATGGCCAAGAAAGAAAGCATTCAGAAAAGCTTGCAGAAAATACGGCCGCCGCGCGTCCAGCTGACCTACGAGGTCGAGAAGGGCGACGCGATCGAGGTGAAGGAACTGCCGTTCGTCGTCGGGGTCGTCGGCGATCTGGCTGGCCAGTCGGAAGTCGAGCAGCCGAAGCTGCGCGACCGCAAGTTCGTCAACATCGACCGTGACAACTTCGACGACGTGATGAAGGCGATCGAGCCGCGCGCCGCGTTCCAGGTGGAAAACCGCCTGAGCCCGGAAGGCGGCAAGTTCGCGGTCGACCTGAAGTTTCGTTCGCTGTCGGATTTCAACCCGGACGAAGTCGTCGAACAGGTCGAGCCGCTGCGCCGCCTGCTCGAGGCGCGCTCGAAGCTCGCCGACCTGCGCAACAAGCTCGCCGGCAACGACAAGCTCGAGGATCTGCTGTCCGAGGTGCTGAAGAACACGCAGCAGCTGCAGGAGCTCGCGAGGGGCACCGGCGGCGACAAAGACGGCGAATGACGACGGAGTGTTGAGATGAACCAGCAAACGGCTGCGGCCCAAGCGAGCGGCGCGGAATACGCCGCCGGGACTTCGCTGCTCGACGATATCGTCGAGAAGAGCAAGGTCGCGAAATCCGATTCCGAGCATGCGCGCGCGAAGGACCTGATCGGCGAACTCGTGCACCAGGTGCTCGACGGCACGGTGATCGTGTCGGACAACCTGTCGGCGACGATTGACGCGCGCGTCGCGGAACTCGACCGCCTGATCTCCACGCAGCTGTCCGCCGTGATGCACGCGCCGGAATTCCAGCGCCTGGAAAGCACGTGGCGCGGGTTGGACTACCTGGTCAAGGAAAGCAACACCGGCCAGACGATCAAGATCAAGGCGCTGCACGCGCCGAAGCGCGACCTCGTGCGCGACTTCAAGGGCGCGAGCGAGTTCGATCAGAGCGCGCTGTTCAAGAAGGTCTACGAAGAAGAGTTCGGCACGTTCGGCGGCTCGCCGTTCGGTGCGCTGATCGGCGATTACGAGATCTCGCGCCAGCCGGAAGACATGTACTTCATCGAGCAGATGTCGCACGTCGCGGCGGCCGCGCACGCGCCGTTCATCGCGTCGGCGTCGCCGGAGCTGCTCGGCCTCGAGTCGTTCTCCGACCTCGGCAAGCCGCGCGACCTCGGCAAGGTGTTCGACACGGTCGAATACGCGAAGTGGAAATCGTTCCGCGACGCCGAAGATTCGCGCTACGTCGGCCTGACGCTGCCGCGCTTCCTCGGCCGCCTGCCGTTCAATCCGAAGGACGGCCAGACCGCTGAGAACTTCAACTTCGTCGAGGAGGTCGACGGCACCGAGCACGACAAGTACCTGTGGTGCAACGCGGCGTGGGCCTTCGCGGCACGCCTGACGGCTGCGTTCGACGACTTCGGCTGGTGCGCCGCGATTCGCGGCGTCGAAGGCGGCGGCCTCGTCGAGGATCTGCCGACGCACACGTTCAAGACCGACGACGGTGAAGTGGCGCTGAAGTGCCCGACCGAAATCGCGATCACCGATCGCCGCGAGAAGGAGCTGAGCGACCTCGGCTTCATCCCGCTCGTGCATTGCAAGAACTCGGATTACGCTGCGTTTTTCGCCGCGCAATCGGTGCAGAAACCGAAAAAATACAGCACCGACAGCGCGAATGCGAACGCCGTCCTGTCCGCCCAGCTTCAGTACATCTTCTCGGTATCGCGCGTCGCGCACTACCTGAAGGCGATGATGCGGGACAAGATCGGCAGCTTCGCATCGGCGCAGAACGTGGAGACTTTCCTCAACCGGTGGATTTCGCAGTACGTCCTGCTCGACGACAACGCGTCGCAGGAACAGAAGGCGCAATTCCCACTGCGCGAGGCATCCATACAAGTGTCGGAGATTCCGGGCAAGCCGGGCTCGTATCGTTCGGTCGCGTTCCTGCGTCCGCACTTTCAGCTCGACGAACTCTCGATTTCTCTGCGACTTGTCGCTGATCTGCCCAAACCGGCAAATTCATAAGCGAGCTAATCGCCCGGGCGGGCCGCCTGGGTAGGACGTTAAAACCACCTCTTTGGGGAGTCGAAGGGCCATGTTACACATGCACTTGCAGTTTGGTAGTCCGGCGGTGAAGGGCGAATCCGCGGACAAAGACCATCAGGGCTGGATCGAGCTGAAATCGTGGGATCACTCGATCGTTCAGCCGCGTTCGGCAACGGCATCGACCGCAGGCGGTCACACGATGACGCGTTGCGAGCACGGCGACATGATTTTCACGAAGGAAATCGATTCGTCGAGCCCGCTGCTGTATCAGCACGCATCGGGCGGCACCACGTTCGATGAAGTGACGGTCCATTTCTCGCGCGCGGACGGTGAAGGCAAGCGCGTGCAGTATCTGGAAGTGAAGCTCAAGTACGTGATCATCTCGAGCATCGCTCCGAGCGTTCGCGAAGAAGGTCTGCCGCTCGAGACGTTCTCGCTGAAGTACGCGGCCGTGCAGTGGAAGCAGACCCAGCAGAAGATCGGCGGCAACCAGGGCGGCAACACGCAGGGCGCCTGGAGCCTGACGAAGAACGACAAGACCTACGCGGTCTAAGGTCGGATGCGGCAACGGGGCGCGCGGCGTCCCGTTGCCGTTTTCGCTGTGCACGCCGGCCGATGAAACGATTCGAACCCAGTTTTCTCGACAAGCTGTTCGACGACGAACCGCACCTGCCGGCCCCGGCCGCGATGCGGCAATTGTCGCTGGACGAGCTGAAGAACACGGTCGCCCGCGACGTCGAGGCGATCCTCAACACCCGTATCGCGCACACCGAGATCGAGCTGGCCGCGCTGCCGGAATGCCAGAAATCGGTGCTGACCTACGGGCTGAACGATTTCGCGGGGCTGAGCCTCGCGAGCCACTACGACCGCGCGTTCATCTGCAAGTCGATCCAGCAGGCCATCGCGCGCCACGAGCCGCGGCTGCAGCAGGTGCAGGTGACGTTCGAGCTGAACGAGCAGTCGACCAACGCGCTGTACTTCGCGATCCAGGCACTGCTCGTCGTGCATCCGGCCGAGGAGCCGGTGAGTTTCGACGCGATGCTGCAGCCGTCGACGCTGCAGTACTCGGTCACGCGGACGCGCGCGGCCAGAATGCTGTAAATCAAGCCGCCGAGCGGGCCGGACCGCCCGGTGATGGTTCAGGGTCCGGCAGGAAATATTGAGGTTCGGGGTCGTCGATGGAAGAATTGCTGCCGTACTACGAGCGCGAATTATCGTTTTTGCGGCGCTATTCGCGAGATTTCGCGGAACGTTATCCGAAGATCGCTGCGCGGCTCGCGTTGTCCGGCGAGCACTGCGAGGATCCGCACGTCGAGCGGATGATCGAGTCGTTCGCGCTGCTCGGCGCGCGCATCAACAAGAAGCTCGACGACGACTACCCGGAATTCACCGAAGCGCTGCTGGAAGTGCTGTATCCGCACTACCTGCGGCCGTTCCCGTCGTGCTCGATCGCGCAGTTCACGCCGGCTTCGCCCGGCCAGCAGACCGAACCGGTCGTGATCGACCGCGGCACCGAGCTGAAGAGCCGCCCGATCCGCGGCGTGCAGTGCCGCTTCCGCACCGCCTACGACGTGACGCTCGCGCCGATCCGCATCTCGGAAGCGCGCTACACGCCGGTCGCGCTCGCGCCGAGCGCGACGGTGCTGCCGTCCAACGCGACGGGCGTGATCTCGATCACGTTCGAATCGCTCGCCGCGCAGCTCGATCTCGGCGCGCTGAAGGTGCCGACGCTGCGTGCGCACCTGCACGGCGAGCAGTCGTTCGTCGCCGCGCTGACCGACTGCTTGTTCGTCAACGTGCTCGGCGCGTATGTCGAGCCCGAACGCAACGGCCGCTGGACCGCGCTGCGCAAGCTGCCGATCACGCAGGCCGGCTTCGACGAAGACGACGCACTGATCGACTATCCGGCGAAATCGCATCCCGCGTATCGCCTGCTCACCGAATATTTCGCGTTCCCCGACAAGTTCGACTTCGTCGATTTCGACCTCGCGGCGATCGCGCGCGCGTCGGGCCGCTGCCAGCGCGCGACGCTGCATCTCGTGCTGCAGGACGTGCGCAGCGATTCGCACGTCGCGCGGTTGCTCGAGCTGCTGACGGCTAGCCATTTCCGGCTGTTCTGCACGCCGATCGTCAACCTGTTCCGCCAGCACGGCGAGCCGATCCGCATCACGCACCGCGCGGTGTCGTACCCGGTGATCGCCGAGGCGAGGCGCGCGTTCGCGTACGAGGTGTACTCGATCGATTCGGTGAAGCTCGTCAGGCAGCAGGCGCACGAGGAATCGGTGATCGAGTTCCGGCCGTTCTATTCGCTGCATCACGGCGAGGCGGCGCGGATCGGCCATTACTGGTTCGCGCGCCGCAACGACTGGGTCGCGCAGAAGAGCCCAGGCTATGAAACCGAGATCTCGATCGTCGACATCGATTTCGAGCCGACGTCGCCGCAAACCGACACGCTGAGCCTCGACCTCACCTGCACGAACCGCGACCTGCCGTCGATGCTCGCGTTCGGGCTCGAAGGCGGCGACCTGTTCCAGGAAGGCGGCGCGCAGACGAGCGGCATCTCGCTGCTGAGGCGCCCGACGCAGAGCGTGCGCTTCGAGCGCGGTCGCGCCGCACACTGGCGGCTCGTGTCGCATCTGGCGCTGAACCACGTGTCGCTGGTCGCGCACGGCCTCGCGCCGCTCAAGGAAATGCTGACGCTGTACGACCTGCGGCGCACGGCGGTGTCGATGCGCCAGATCGACGGCCTCGTCGGCGTCGAGCAGCGCGGCGCCGTGCAGTGGCTGCCCGGCAAGCCGTTCGCGACCTTCGTGCGCGGCATCGAGATCCGCCTGACGATCGACGAGGAGCACTTCGTCGGCGCGAGCCTCGCATCGTTCGTGCGCGTGCTCGACAGCTTCTTCGGGCTTTACGTCCACCTCAACAGTTTCGTTCAACTAGTCGTGGTGTCGAAGCGCACCGGCGAGGAGATCATCCGATGCAAGCCCCGAACCGGCGAATCGATCCTGGCGTAGTCGACGCGCTGCTCGACGAGCCGCACCGCTTCGAGTTCTTCCAGGCGGTGCGCGTGCTCGAGGGGCTGTTCGCGCGGCAGGCGTCGGATGCCCCCGGCGCATGGCGGCAGGGCGACGTCGTCGCGCAGCGCATCGAATTCCGCAACACGCTGTCGCTCGGTTTTCCGCCGAGCGAGATCGAGGGCGCGCGCTCGTTTGACGACGACGGCACGCTGCTCGACTCGGGCGAGCAGCGCGGCGCCGCGCTCGCGGCCGGCGAGCTCGGCCACGTCGAGCTGACGCCGGCGTTCTTCGGGCTGCTGGGCGGGCAGGGCGCGCTGCCACTGCACTACACCGAGCAGATCGTCGCGCGCGAGCACCTGAAGCGCGACCATGCGGCGCGCGCGTTCTTCGACGTGTTCTCGAACCGCGCGACCGCGCTGTTCTACGCGGCGTGGAAGAAATACCGGCTGCCGTTCCATTACGAGCTCGATCGCGACGAGCGCTACCTGCCGCTGCTGCTCGCGATCGCCGGCGTGCCGAGCGACGAGGTGCGCGACAGCCTCGCGGCCGGCGCGGGCGGCGTGCTCGACGAGGCCGTCGCCGGCTACGCGCTCGCCGCGCGGCACCGGCCGATGTCGGCCGCGTACCTGCAGCGCACGCTGTCCGACTATTTCCGCGTGCCGGTGAAGATCGACCAGTTCGTCGGCAAGTGGTACGACGTGCCGCCCGACCAACTGAGCGTGCTCGGCGAAGTCAACGCGGTGCTCGGCGCGACGGCGCTCGTCGGCGAACGCGTCTGGCAGCGCGACATGCGCGCGCGGATCGTCATCGGCCCGCTGTCCAAGCGCGACTACGAGGCATTCCTGCCCGGCGGCGCGCAGGCCGTCGCGCTCGAGCGGATGCTCACGCTGCTCGCCGGCGTCACGCTCGAATACGAGGTGAAGCTCGTGCTGAAGCGCACCGAGGTCGGCGCGAGCGTGCTCGGCGCCGGCTCGCGGCTCGGCTGGGACGCGTTCCTCTGCACGCGCGACGCGGTCGACGACCGCTCGGACGCCCGCTACGAACTGCACGTGATTCACTGATTCCGAACGACAACAACACGCAATCGAACCTGAGATCGACGCCATGAGCACGCCTCTGAAGACCCTGATCACGAAACTGAATCCGCTGTGCCGGCACGCGACCGAGCGCGCGGCGAGCGCGTGCCTGGCGCGCGGCCACTACGAGGTCGATCTGGAGCACCTGTTCCTCGCGCTGCTCGACGAGGCGACGGGCGACCTGCCGCTCGCGCTGCGCGCGAGCCGCGTCGATCCGCATGCGCTGCGTGCCGATCTCGAGCGCGAACTCACGCGCCTGAAGACGGGCAACACGCGCACGCCGGTGTTCTCCGTGCACCTGATCGCGCTGTTCGAGCAGGCATGGCTGATTGCGTCGCTCGATTCGCAGCTCGGCCGCATCCGCTCGGGGCACCTGCTGCTCGCGCTGCTGACCGCGCCCGATCTCGCGCAGTTCGCGCAGCGCATGTCGTCGCAGTTCGCGGAAATGAACGTGACGGACCTGAAGCACAAGTTCGACGAGATCATGGCCGGGTCGAGCGAGGCCGAGCCGCGCCAGGCTGATACCGACGACGGCGGCATGGCGCCGGCCGCCGACGGCGCCGCGCCCGCGGCCGGCCCGTCGAAGACGCCCGCGCTCGACACGTACACGACCAACCTCACGCAGCGCGCGCGCGACGGCAAGATCGATCCGGTGATCGGCCGCGAAGCCGAGATCCGCCAGGCGATCGACATCCTGATGCGCCGCCGCCAGAACAACCCGATCATGACCGGCGAGGCGGGCGTCGGCAAAACCGCCGTCGTCGAAGGGCTCGCGCTGCGGATCGCCGCCGACGACGTACCGCCGCCGCTGCGTGGCGTCGCGCTGCACGTGCTCGACATGGGGCTGCTGCAGGCCGGTGCGAGCGTGAAGGGCGAGTTCGAGAACCGCCTGAAGAGCGTGATCGACGAGGTGAAGAAGAGCGCGCACCCGATCATCCTGTTCATCGACGAGGCGCACACGATCATCGGCGCGGGCGGCCAGGCCGGCCAGAACGACGCGGCGAACCTGCTGAAGCCGGCGCTCGCGCGCGGCGAGCTGCGCACGATCGCCGCGACGACGTGGAGCGAATACAAGAAGTACTTCGAGAAGGATGCCGCGCTCGCGCGGCGCTTCCAGGTCGTGAAGGTCGAGGAGCCGAGCGAACCGCTCGCGGCCGCGATGCTGCGCGGGATGTCCGGGCTGATGGAGAAGCACTTCAACGTGCGGATCCTCGACGACGCGATCACCGAGGCCGTGCGCCTGTCGCATCGCTACATCAGCGGCCGCCAGCTGCCGGACAAGGCGATCAGCGTGCTCGACACCGCGTGCGCGAAGGTCGCGCTCGCGCACAGCGCGACGCCGGCCGCGATCGACGACACGAAGAAGCGCATCGAGCGGATCGACGCGGAAATCGCTTCGCTGGAACGTGAGGCGGCGGGCGGGGCGTCGCACGACGAGCGGCTCGGCGAACTGCGCGGCATGCGCGACACGGCGCTCGCGCAATTGACCGAGGACGAAGCGCGCTATGAAGCCGAGCGCGCGATCGTCGCCGAGATCACCGAGTTGCGCGAAGCGCTCGACAAGGCACGCGGCCCGTCGGAGGACGGTCAGCCGGTCGACGTGCAAGCGACCCGCGACAAGCTCGCCGAGCGCGTCGCGGCGCTGCACGCGCTGCAGGGCGGCGAGCCGATGGTGCCGCTGCAGGTCGACGGCCACGTCGTCGCCGAGATCGTCGCGGCCTGGACGGGCATTCCGCTCGGCCGGATGGTGAAGGACGAGATCGACACGGTGCTGAACCTGCAGCCGCTGCTCACCGCGCGCGTGATCGGCCAGGACCATGCGCTCGAAGCGATCGCGCAGCGCGTGCGCACTGCGACCGCGAACCTCGAGGATCCGAACAAGCCGCGCGGCGTGTTCATGTTCGTCGGGCCGTCGGGCGTCGGCAAGACCGAGACCGCGCTCGCGCTGGCCGACATCCTGTACGGCGGCGAGCGCAAGATGGTCACGATCAACATGAGCGAATACCAGGAAGCGCACAGCGTGTCGGGTCTGAAGGGTTCTCCACCGGGCTACGTCGGCTACGGCGAAGGCGGCGTGCTGACCGAGGCCGTACGCCGCAACCCGTATTCCGTCGTGCTGCTCGACGAGGTCGAGAAGGCGCACCCGGACGTGCTCGAGATGTTCTTCCAGGTGTTCGACAAGGGCACGATGGACGACGCCGAAGGGCGCGAGATCGACTTCCGCAACACGCTGATCATCCTGACGTCGAACGTCGGGTCGGCGGCGGTGATGCAGGCATGCCTGAACAAGCCGGCCGAGGAGCTGCCCGATCCGGACGCGCTCGCCGAGGCGCTGCGCCCGCAGCTGTACAAGACCTTCAAGCCGGCGTTCCTCGGCCGGATGAAGGTCGTGCCGTACTACCCGATTTCCGACGACGTGCTGGCCGAGATCATCGAGCTGAAGCTGGACCGGATCCGCCGCCGCATCGAGGCGAACCACAAGGCTGCGTTCGAATGGGACGAGTCGCTCGTCGATGCGGTGCTTGCGCGCTGCACCGAGGTCGATTCGGGCGCCCGCAACGTCGACCATATCCTGAACGGCACGCTGCTGCCGGAGATCGCGGGCCACGTGCTCGGCCGGATCGCCGACGGCGCGGCCATCGCGCGCATCGCGGTGCGCGCGGACGAAGCCGGCGAATTCGCGTACACCGTCGAATGAGCCCCGCGCGCGACATCTCATGCATCAACGGATTCACTGAACCATGCCGATCAATCTCCCCGAGCTGCTGACGCCGATCAGCGATGCGTCGCCCAGCGGCGACGACCTGCTGTTCTCGAACGAATTCGACGCGATCCAGGACGCGCGGCGCTACGACGATCCGACGCTCGACCAGGGCGAATGGGTGACCGAGATCAAGGAGGCCGACTGGGGCTTCGTCGTCGATCACGCGGGCGAGTTGCTGCGCACGCGTACCAAGGACCTGCGGCTCGCCGTGTGGCTGACCGAGGCGCTCGCGCTGGAGGACGGCATCACCGGCCTCACCGAAGGTTATGCGCTGCTGGAAGGCCTGTGCCGAGACTACTGGGACACCGTGCATCCGCTGCCCGAAGGCGACGACGTCGAATACCGGCTCGGCAACGTCGCGTGGCTGTCCGGCCGCACGGCCGAGCTGCTGCGCGGCATTCCGGTGACGGACGGCGCGTCGAACGCGTTTACCACGCTCGACTGGGAAGTCGCACAGCACGTCGCGCAGGCCGTGAGGCGCGACCCCGAGCATGCGGACGACATCGCGCGCGGCAAACCGTCGGTCGAGCAGGTCGATGCGTCGCGGCGCGTGACGCCCATTGCGTTCTACACCGCGTTGCTCGCGAACCTGAAGGCGTTCGAGTTCGCGCTCGATGCGTTCGAGGAGCGGCTCGTCGAACGCGCAGGCGATTCGGCGCCGAGCTTCCGGCAGGCGCGCGACGCGTTCGAGACCGTGTACCGGCTCGTCGAGCGCTTCGCGCGCGAGCAGGGTTATACGGGTAGCGCGCCGCACACGCAAGCGGCGCCTCAGGCGCAGCCCGAGCGTATCGAGCCGAGCTTCGGCGACACGTTCCACAGCGAGGAGACCCTCGTGCAGTCGCAGACCGTTCCGCGTCCGCCGGTGACGCAGATGATCACCGGCATCCAGAACCGCGCACAGGCCGTCGACCAGCTGCGTGCCGTCGCGCGCTACTTCCGACAGACCGAACCGCACAGCCCGGTCGCGTATCTCGCGGACAAGGCCGCCGAATGGGCCGACATGCCGCTGCACAAGTGGCTCGAGAGCGTCGTGAAGGACGACGGGTCGCTGTCGCATATTCGCGAGCTGCTCGGAGTGAAGCCCGACGAGCAGTCGTGAGCGATGGAGTGTTGACCTGAGAGCGCGGGCCCGGCGGGTTCGCGATGAACGAGAAGAAGGGTGACGCATGAACGTGACCGAACTGGCGCAGGCGATCCGTGGTGGCCTGATTCAGCAGGACCGCCTGCTGAAGACGGATATCCCGTCGCTGCCGAATAACGCGCTCGTGCCGCGCCGCGCCGTGACGCGGTCCGAGCTGGGGCGCGATTTCAGCGCGGTGCTCGACTTCGTGTCCACCGCGAGCGACGTCGAGCTCAAGACACTGATTGCACAGCCGATCACGCTGTGGATCCAGCAGGCAGACAAGTCGTATCTGCCGATCAACGGCTATATCCATACGGCGCGGCGGCTCGGCGCCGACGGCAGCCTGTCGAGCTACCAGCTGCGCTTCGCGTCGTGGATGCATTTCCTCAAGTTCCGCAGTGACATGCGGTACTGGCAGGACCAGCCGGTCGACGCGATTCTCTCCGACGTGTTCGACATGCATCAGCAGGCCAGGGGCAGATATCAGTTCGCGTTGTCGAAGCCGTTGCCGTCGCGGTCGTACTGCCGGCAGAGTGAAACGGACTGGAACTTCGTGCATCGGCTGATGGAGGACGAAGGGCTGTTCGGTTTCTGGCGTCACGACGAAGACGGGAAGGCGCACACGCTCGTCATCACCGACGACCTGCATGCGGTCGATGCGCTGTCGCCGAATACCGTCACGTTCGACCGCTCGGGCACGGGCACCGAAACCGCCGGTTTCACGCAATGGGCCGCGTCGCGGACGCTGCAGAGCACGCTTCACACGACGCGCACGTTCGACTACAAGTCGCCGTCGTCCGCGGGCAACCCGAACGGCACGACGCTGCCGACCAAGGCCGGCCAGGGCGATCTGCCGGATCAGGCGGAAATCTACGAATACACGGGCGCCTATACGTATCCGGGCCAGGATCGTGGCGAACATCTGTCGAAGATCCGCCTCGAGGAATGGGAGTCGCGCGCGAAGCGTTTTTTCGGCGTAGGCGGCGTGCGCGGGATTGATGCCGGCCGGCGTTTCACGTTGACCGATCATCCGGAGCACGACCGCGATCCGGAGGGCGATCGCGAGTTTGCGGCGATCGGCGTGACGCGCTACATCGAGAACAACTTGCCGCTGTCGGACCACGAGGCGCACTTCCCGCACAGCCTGCAGGACCGGCTCACGCAGGCCAAAGCAGGACACGGTGCGGCGGCGGCGTTCGAGGTCGGTCATGACGACGGTTCGGCCGGGTTCTATCTCGTCGAGGTCGAAGCGCAGCGCGCAGCGGTGCCGTATCGCAGCCCGTTCGAGCACAAGAAGCCCGTGATGCAGCTCGAGACAGCCATCGTCGTCGGGCCGAAGGGCGAAGAGGTGTATACGGACGAGCTGAACCGGATCAAGGTCATGTTCGTCTGGGACCGGCAGAACGAGGGCACCGAAACCGCGTCGTGCTGGATGCGTGTCGTGCAGTCGGATACCGGCGGTGGCTACGGCGCGGTCCATATTCCTCGGGTCGGCGAAGAAGTACTGATCGGCTATCTCGGCGGGGACTGCGACCGGCCGATCGTCATGCATCGCGTGTACAACGGCGCCGTTAAGCCGCAGTGGCATAGCGACGGCATCCTGTCGGGATTTCGCTCGAAGGAGTATGCGGGCGGCGGTCACAACGAAATGGTGCTCGACGATGCGACGGGCCAGAACCGCGCTCGCCTGTTCAGCAGCAGCGCGAATTCGCTTCTCCATCTCGGCTACCTGATCGAGCAGAACGGCAACACGCGGGGCGCGTATCTCGGTTCGGGGTTCGACTTGCGCACGGATGCGTACGGTGCCGTGCGCGCCGGGCAGGGGCTGTACGTCACGACGCATCCGAAGCAGGCGAACAGCCAGCCGCTCGACGTGCGCGAGACGCAACAGCAGCTCGTCAATGCCGAGGGGCTGATCGAGTCGTTGTCGCAGGTCAGCGAAGCGCATCAGGCGGAAAGCCTCGGCGACGGTCACGATACGCTGAAGACGTTCACCGACGCGACGCAGGAGAGCGTGGCGGGGGCGTCGTCGGGCGGCCGGACCGCCGGCGGCGGGACGGGGAGTGCGAATGCGTTCAAGGAGCCGGTGATGCTGTTCGCGAGCCCGGCGGGGATCGGGGTGGCGTCGCAGCGGTCGGTGCACCTGGCGAGCGACCGGCAGACCAATATCGTCAGCGGTCAAAGCACCTTCATCACGAGCGGCAAGTCGCTGATCGCCGGCATCCGCGACCGCATCAGCCTGTTCGCGCAGAACGCCGGAATGAAGCTCTTCGCCGCAAAGGGCAAGGTCGAAGTGCAGGCCCATGCGGACAATATCGAAGTCACCGCGCAGAAGGCCGTGAAGCTGGTGGCGGCGACGGAGAATGTCGACGTGGCCGCAAAACAGGAGATCCTGCTGACCTCGGGCGGTGCGTATATCCGGATCAAGGGCGGCAACATCGAGATTCACGCGCCGGGGAAGATCGATTTCAAGGGCGCGCAGCACACGTTCGCCGGGCCGGCGAGCATGCCGTATCCGCTGCCCGCGATGCCGGGCGGCACGTGCAAGCAATGCGTGTTGAACGCGCATAGCGGGCGCGAATCGATGGTCGAGGCCGAATGATGGACGACGTCAACGACGCGGGCGACGTGGCCCATCGGGACGATGCGGTCGAGGCGAGCGAAGCCGTCGACACCGCGCCGAATCCGCGCGAGCCGGCCTGGCCGGCGTTCCTGGAAACACTGAAGGCTTCGCTGGCGCAGGCGGACGACGACGGCAGGGCGATGCGGCTTTATGTGCTCGTCGATACGCGCGGCTATCAGGAGCTGGATGTGCAGCTCGCGGCGGTGCGCGGCCTGCGCTATGCGTCGCTCTGGATCGATACCGGGCTCGATGCCTATACGGATATCGCGCCATACCTGATCGCGTTCGATCGCGACGCGCTCGACGACGAACATGCCGAGCAGCATCGGCTGCTGCGTCAGCTGTGGCTGGACGCGGTCGATCTGCATGCGGTGACATGGCTGTGGTCGACGTGGACGTTCGACGCACTCGATGCGCATCTGCGCCACTACGTGCAGTACAAGTTGCCCAATGGTCGTTCGTACTACCTGTTCTTCTTCGACAACCACGTATTCGAACGCTTGCGGCGGGTGTGGAGCGATACGCAGGCGCGGCAGTTCGTTGCGCCTTTCGCCGAGATCCGGTATCGCGATCGGCGGCTCGACGAAGTCGTGTGGCGCAACGATGCGCCGGCGATCGAAGGCGCGATGCCGCGGGGCGATGCGCCGAGCCTGAGCGAGCAGCAGCATGCGCAGTTGATCGAGCTCGGGTATCCGGACAAGCTCGTGCTGAAGTTTCGCGAGACGATGGCGGCGGTGGTCGATCACTTGTCGGATGCCGAACTTCACGATCAGGTCGTCGAGCAGCTCGATCGTGCGGCGGCGCACGGGATTGCCGATGAGGTCGGGTTGCTCTGCTATGTCGTGACCGGTGTGCAGGTTGCGCCGCGGTTCGACGAGCACCCGGCCGTGAAGTCGTCGCTCGAAGCAGCGTCGCGCGGAGAGACGAGCGTCGATGCGGCGCTGGCGTCGATCGACGATGCGACCTGGGATGCGATTCGCGATGCGCACGAGCGCGCGTTGCTGGAGGTGCGTAGTGACGTGGCATAGGTCCGGGGGGGCGATGGGCCTGCTTGCGGTGGCTTCGAGCTTGAGCGCGTGCGGCAAGTCGGAACCGACCTACAACGGGATTTCGGTCATGGGCCGGAATTATCTGCCGTACAACATGAACGGTTTCACCATCACCGACGCATACCGCAATAAGGCGAGCGGAGGCGGAGACGATCCGCCGGGGGCTGGGGGCGGTAGCGTGGAATGTTGCTACAAGCGCAGGGGGACGGAATGTGTCGTCAAGTGGAACTACTACGATGTCGACCAATGGCACAAAGGGGACAAGCAAATGTTCCATGCCGAGACGAGGGTGCCGATGCCGCAGTCACGGGTGGCTGACGATGCGGGTGCCAGAGATGCGGCATGGCTGAGTCGGCTACGTTCGCTCAGGGCGGGCAGGCGTCCATCGGCATCGAATGCCGGACGGGCTTCCAGCCGTGCGCGAGGGTGATCGATCAAGATGCAAACAGGCGCTAGCTCGCCACGGAGCGGCGGGCGAGGCGTCACTCAGAAGGGAAACATCGATGCACAGAGGAACGAAATTGGCGCGTATGACGGGCCGTGTTCTGGCGACTTGCCTGTTGTTCGCCGCCGTGACGGCCTGTGGTAAATCCGAGCCGACCTACAGCGGGATTTCGGTCATGGGCCGGAACTATCTGCCGTACAACATGAACGGTTTCACCATCACCGACGCATACGGCAACAAGGCAAGCGGTGGCGGAGACGATCCGCCGGGCGCAGGTGGCGGCAGCGTCGCGTGTTGCTACACGCTCAAGGGCACCGAATTTACGGTCAAGTGGAAGTACTACGACGCAGATCGATGGACGATGGACGACTCGCATACGCAGCAAGTCGAGACCAAGGTCGTGATGCCGTCGTCGGCCGTTCCAGAGAAAGTCGGCAACCGGATTCTCGAAGTTCATTTCTATCCGGATCGTCACGTCGAGTTTCAATTCCCCGGCCAACTGCTGGACGAATCGCGCATTCCGGTCGTAGATGTTTCCCGATGGATGGCGACGCACTATCAGCAGCAACTGGACAAGAAATTCGACGATACGGATGGACAGTCGCATCGGCGCATTGCGCGTGCCGTCGCGACTGGGTGGCTGAAATACCAACTGACCGACCGGAACGACCTCGAGCAGTACGCGTATTTCAGTTTACTCGTGAACAGTCGATTCGATGCGCATCCGGAAGTACAGCGGATCTTGCGGGCTGCGGCCGGAAAGCCCGGTGCGTTCGCCAAGTCGATGCAATCGCTGCCGAAGAACGTATTGGCCGAACTGGCAAGCGGCAAGTTCAAGCCGTTGAACGTACCGACGATTCCCGACGGCTTGGTGCCGCCGCCGCGCGTAGAGGAGAAGCAGCATGGCTGAGAGAATCAAGCTCGATCCGGATGACGCGACACCGATGTCCACATACATGCAGCTTGTCTGCCAGGACGCAAACATGTATCCGAAAGGGGACTGTTTGCCATGTGGCGCGACGATTCGCATGGGATTTTTCTTCGATGCGTTCGGCAGAAGCCGCGATATTGACGACAAGTCGAGCTCGCAATATTCGAACATCTGCCGTTTGTGGGAAGCACACCGCGACAACGACGACAGGCATCGGCCGGTCAATCAGTTCTGGTTCCGTTTCTATTATTCGGGACTGGGCACGCCGCTCAACGAGTCAGCCAAGGCCAATGAATGGATCAATGCGGGCGTAGCCGCGGCCAAGATGGGCGGCAAGAAAGCGTTGAGCGGAGCGGAGTCGGTCGCCAAGTCGTTCACGCGCGTCAATACGCCAATCAAACAGGCCAGCGTGAAAAAGCGTGCCGACGATGTGAAGAAGCAGTTCGTTGAGAACTTTCTCGAGGGGGATTTTTCGCTTCGACCAATCGATAAGGCATTCCAGGATCTTCGGAAGGATATCGAGCGCATTCCCGCTCAGGCGCGGCGCGTCATGAATGTGGTGAATGCGTCGCCGGAGCGATATTGGGAACGCACCAAGGCGACCGGAACGCTGCTGTGGCGCAACGCGAAGAACGATTTCAAGAACAACGTCAAAGGCGCCCCGATGAAGGCGGGCTGGGCGGTTGCGCGAAGTCTTTTTGTCGGCATAGCGATGGAGAACGTGCCGATCGTGCGTGACAATTCCGTCATGGCCAAGGCTTTCGGGACGGGTGTCGATACGCGGTTGATCGCAGCCAAAGATCAGTTCGAAGAGGCGTACCGCGCGGTCAAGAAGCAGATGCCGAAGGTCCGGGCCATCGAGGTATCGGTGTTCGGCGCGGACCGCGGGTGCGTGCTCGCGCGCGCGTTCATCAACGACTTGGCGGAGAAATACAAGCGCAGGGATGACATGGATCTCGCCATTGACGGCGTATCGATTCAGATCAAGTTTGTCGGCCTGCTCGATGCTGTTTCGTCGGCCATGTCGGAAGAGGCCGGCGAGCTGATCGGCATGGTGCCGTATCTGGGGATGATCAAGACCAGCTACAAGGATCGAGCCCTGGGCATACCGGCCAGTGTGCAACGCTGCGTTCATTTTGCCGCAGCGCACGAGATGCGCTTTTATCAGCGTCTCGACAGTCTCGAGAAGACCCGCGGCGAGCAATTCCTTTATCCGGGTACGAGTTGCGATGTCGTTGGCGGCGCACCCAACGGTTCGCTTGGCTTCAACGCCGAGTTGATGCGGATTCCTCTGCGAGACATGCTGCTGGAGGCGTTGAAGGCAGGGGCCGTCATGGATACGATGGAGGATCTGCGAGACAAGAAGCCGGACACATTCCGGAAATTCACGATTGCACAGCCGATCAATGCAGACGGCAAGCAATATCGCATCAAGCAACTCGTCGACGCGTACTACGCCCTCGTGCCCCGCAAAGCCGGCGTCGACTTCGTTGCGCACTCGAAGATATTCATGCGCTGGATTGCCGCCCGCTACATGGATCCCGAATTCCGTCGCACGATTTCGGACCCGGTCGCCGACTGGAGGCGCAACATGAGCGATGCCGACTTGCAGCGCAAAACGACGAAGTCGCAACTCGACTGGGAACTGCAGCGACAAGGCATCAACATGAGCATGCTGGCCAGCCGCAGCCAGGCGGATCAGGAGAAGCTGCGGGGGATGAAGGCCGCGAGCGACGCAGCGCAAAAGCGCTATGAGCAGGTAATCGCGGAAGCGCCGAAAGACTACTCGACGGTCTGGGAGCGTCTCGAGAAAGAAGCGGCCAAGAAACTGCGTCACTCGACGTACCAGGACGGCTGGAAGCAATCCGCGGAGCGCATCCGAAACCTGCCAGACACGTGGGATTCTGATAACAAGGCCAGCGCGGCAGCGGTCGAGTCAGCCATGCTGCCCGAAGCTGAAATGGAGCTCGTGTCGGCATGGAAGGAAGGCATCGAAGGCAAGAATCCGCTTCCGCCCGACGTGATGGCGCTGTTCGACATGCTCGTCCACGATACGTTGCTGACGAGCTGGCAGGACCATGTGCTTGCGCCGTCGCTGTACTTCCGGACGCGGGACACGGACGAGTTCGGGGTCACCAATCTCGCCAAGGAAGCGGCACAACGCAAGAAAGACGACCGCGTCGCCGCCCGCATCGACCAGGCTGCCAAGCAGAGCCAGGAATGGGCGAAAAGCTACAAGGGCGGCGCAACACCTCCCGTTCACTGACGCCCGGCTTCCGCCCATGAAAAACGGGCGGCGACATGACTGTCGCCGCCCGCATCGGATCGTACGCCGGCCCGCCTGGAGCCGGCTGCGGTCCGCCTACTGCCCCACCCGGAACTCGATCCGCCGATTCCTGGCCCGCCCATCCGCCGTGTCATTCGGCGCGATCGGCTGATCCGGCCCGACGCCCGTCGTCGTCATCTGCTGCGGCGGGATGCTCTTCGTGATCAGATAACCCTTCACCGCATCCGCGCGCGCCTGGCTCAGCGCGATGTTCGACGTCCGGTTCCCCGAGTTGTCGGTGTGGCCGATGATGTCGACCGTGCGGTTCTGCATCTTCGCGAGCGCGGCGGCCATCTGGTCGAGGATCAGCTTGCCCTGCGGCGTCAGCGTCGCACTGCCGGTCTCGAACTCGATCGTCCGGTTCGCGAGCGTCTGGTCGAGCACACCCTGCTCGGATGCCGACACGCGCAGCCCGTTCTTGATCGTATAGGTCGGGTTCAGCGTGTTCGCCATGTCGCTCGCGAGCTGCTGGCGCTGCGCTTCGTTGTGCACCTCGCCCTTCATCTCGATCTGCGTGCCGTTGATCTTCAGTTGCCCCTTGCTGATCTGCTTGAGCTGCGCGCCGAGCAGCTTCTGCACGTTCGCGCTCCAGTTCGGCGGCGTCGCGACGTCGCCGACCTCGATCTGGTCGACCACATTCGCCGCGCCGTAGGTATCGCGCAGCTTCTGCAGCACGGCGGCCTTGGTCGCCTCGTCGGGCACCTTGCCGCCGACCACCACCTGGCCGGGCGTCGCGTTCGCGGGCGGTGGCGAGATCGTGCCGGCCGTGCCGTGCACCACTGTGCCGGAGGCGATAGCAGGCGCGGCGCCGGGGTTCGCATTCGCCGGCAGCGCGGTCGTCGCAACCGTACCGTTGCCGATCGGCGTGACGGTCGCGCCGCCAGTGTTCTGCGCGTAGGCCGCACCGCTGGCGACGAGGCCGGCGGCGGCGAGGGCGGCAACGAATGCCGAGAAGCGCATGCGCCGGACGTGATTCGTACGTTGCATCCCGTCAGCCTCCGATGAACGCTTCGCGGAACGCGTCGATGGCGACGCGCAGCGAGAGTTGCGGTTGGTCGAGGTAGCTGACGAGCTTGCTGATCTGCTGATCGTTTTGCGCATGGGCGTCGATCCATTCGGGATCGTCGATGTCGATGTTGTGGGCGGCGTAGGTCTGCGGGTCGACGACGCTCAGCAGCGTCTTCGACGACGCGCCGTTGAAGCCGATGATCAGCCGTTCGCGCTCGGCGATCGTGCCGATGAAGATCGCGAGCTCGAAGTCGGCCTGCGCGACGAACGGTGCGATCAGTTCGAGCCAGAACGCGGCGACGAGGCTGCGATAGAACGGGTCGACCGGCAGCGGCAGCGTCAGGCCGCGCTCGATGTGCGACGAGCCGCTCTGCATCACGGGCCGCAAGAGCGAGCCGAGCGCGAGCATCGCACCGCGCAGCCGGACCGGATGGCCGCTTTCAAGCAGCATCTGCTGCAGGCCGTACAACGACTGGTGTTCGATGAAGTCGTTGAAGGTGCCGTCGTGCGACGTGCCGGGGCCGCCGATGTCGATCGGCACCTGCGTGTCGCCGAGCGCCTGCAGCGCGCCGGGCGGCACCTCCTTCGCGAGCAGCGCCGGCATCTGCGCGGCGACGCGCGACCACAGCCGGGCGAACGCGAGCGGGCTGCGCGCGAGGAACGCGAGCGGCCGGTCGACCTCGAGCGCGGTCGCACCGAGAAACGGGAAGCGCCGCATCGACACGTCGTGGCTCGCGACCATGTGGCCGGCGATCGCGAGCTTGCTGCGCGAGCCGAGGAACGCGAAATGCATCGGCTTCGCATCCTCGTAGACGATCTTCCAGCGCGGATCTTCCGCGAGCAGTTCGAGCGCCTGCGCGATCCAGTGATCGAGCGTCTGCAGCAGTTGCGGATTGTGCGCGCTCTTCACGAAGTCGCCGCGCGACGGAATCTTGCCGAAGTAGGCGATCTGCGCCTGAACGGTTTGCGTCATTGCGCCCCCTGTGCATTCGTTGCGGTGGCGGCCGCGACGGCCGGTGCCGGTGTCGCGGCCGGCGTGCCCGTGCCGGCCTGCGTCGCGTTTTGCGCGGCACCCGCGCTCGCGTCGGCGACCGACGACGGCAGCTGCAGCCCGCGCAGGCTCTGCTGCTGCGGCTGGTCGCCGCCGCCGCTCGTCGGCTGCGACGTGCTGATGATGCGCATCGTCACCGACACGTTCACGCTGCCCTGGACCCACGTGAGGTCGAAGGTGCCGTCCGGACGGCGCTTGCGCTGCGCCGAGTTGATCAGCTTCTCGAGACCGTAGCGGCCCGGTTCGTTGACGAGTTGCACGGTGCGGCCGTCGAAGGTCGTCGCGGACAGCGTCGCGCCCGGCGAGCCCTGCGGGTTCGGCCACACGAAGTTGGTCCACTGCGGCGGCGTGTTGCGGTAGCGCAGTTGCTGGCCGTCGATCGCGATCGTGTATTCCGTCGTGCCCGTGCTCGGCTGCGGCAGGATCTGGAACACGGTCTGCGGTTCGGCCGCCGCGGCCGCGCCGCCCGCGGCGCCGCCGGCGAGCGGGGCGACCCAGCGCGCGAAGCCGTTCGTGAAGTCGGGCGTGAGGCCGATGCCCATGTCGCCCCACGTGCGGGCCGCGAGCGTGTCGCCGCGGCGCACCGCGAGCGGGCCCAGCGTCGTGCCGACGAACTTCGCGATCGCGCCGTCCGGACCGAACACCTGCGCGATTTCACCGGCGCCGGCCTCGACCTTCGCGTTCGCCGCGAACGGGTACTTCGTCGCGAGCGAGCTCTGGAACGGCTGGTAGACCTGCGCGTTCCACACCTTGTTGACTTCGGCGCTGGCCGGCTGGATCACCACCGAGAACGCCTGCATCAGCGGGCGCACCAGGAGCGGACGCAGCGACTTGCGTTGCGAATCGGTCAGGCCCGTCAGCATCTGCTCGTCGACGAACTTCAGCGAATCGGCCAGTTCCGAGCCGTTGCCGTCGAGCGTCTGCTGCATCAGCTGGCGCGCGCCGGGGCCGGGGTCGCCCTGGTTCTTGATCACGTTGAAGCGCGTACGGACCTTCGACAGCGAGTCCATGTAGCCCTTGAGCATCGACGTGCCGTCGTGCGTCGCGACGATCCGCGCGAGCCCGATGAACTCCTGGCCGATCGGACCCATCGGCACCTCGGCCGGATTACCGTTGATGTCGATGTTCGCGGCCGCCACCTGGCCGGCCTGCGAGCGCGTGAACAGTTGCTTGACCCAGTTCACGACGCCGGTCTGCGCCTTCTTGATCGCGACGTTCGCCAGCGACGGGTTGTCCCACGACGTCTGGTCATACGCGGTCTCGAGGATCTTGCGGATCGGCGAATCCTGCGGGTCGCCGAGGCGGTTCATCCCGTCGACGGCCTGGCCGAAGCTGCTGAAGCCCTGCACCGCGATACCCTGCATGAACTTCTGCCAGTGCTGCGCGTATTCGGTCTTGTACATGCCGACGAGCGTCTTCTGGATCTGCTCGGGACTGCCTTCCAGCGTCAGGTCGTCCTGCGTCGACGTGTTCAGCACCCAGTCCTTCGCCTGCAGTTCCTTGGTCGCCGCGTCGCGGATCGCCGGCTGCACGTAGTCGAACCACGCTTCGCGCGTGAACGTGCCCGGAATCGCATAGCTGCCGGCGACCAGCCCCTGGTTGCCTTCGCCGATGATGCGCGCGATGGTCATCGGCGCGAAGCGGGTCGACGCGCGCGCCTTGATTTCCTCATAGACGCGCTGGCGGGCCGGCATGCCGCGCACGACCCGGCGCAGGTTCTCGCGGGTCTGGTCGACGAGCGCGAGGTTGGCGTCGATCATCGGCCAGTCGTCGTCGTTCACGCGCGCGAGGTAGAACGAGATCATGCGCTCGGCGCTCTTGATCATCTCGTCGCGCGGCATGTTGCCGCGATTCGTCTCGAGCCAGCCGCGCCAGAAGCGTGCGAGCTGGTCGGTCAGGTGCGCCTGTTCGACGTGACGCTTGTCGGACAGCATCAGGTAAGTCTTCAGCGCGTTGTACGCGTCCTGCACGTTGGTCGGCGACGCGTCGCTGTACAGCCCGCCCTGCGGTGCCGCGGCCTGTTGCGGCGCGGCGGCCGCCGCCGCGGATACGCCTTGCGCGGCGCCGGCGAGCGGCGTGGCGCCCGGCGGGTTCGTCGACACGGGCATCGGGCCGCCCTGCACGGCGCCCGATTCGGGCGGCCGCGTCATCGGCACGAGCTGTTCGGGGTGCGCGTTCACATCCTTCATGAACGACGCGAGGTTCTGCGAGACCGGCGCCAGCAGGATCTGGCGCACGCCGTTGTAGTACTCGGTCAGCAGGTGCTGTTCGAGACGGTCACCCTGGTACAGGCCGAGCGACACCGACAGCGGCTTGTCGCGGCGGAACTGTTCGAGCTGTTCGATCCGGTCTTCCAGGATATCCATCGCCTGCAGACGCGACTGCAGATCGTTGCGGCCCTGCTGCAGGCGCGTGACGTTGTCGAGGTCGGCCTGCACGTTCGCGACGAGTTGCTGGTTGCCGATCGTCGACCAGGTCCAGCCGCCGAGCGCGAGCGCGAGCGCTGCGACGAAGCCGAAGAAGGTCGCGTAGCGCAGCCGGGTCTTGGTCGGGCTCGCGAACTGGCGCACGGTCTGGCGGTCCGCGAAGATCACCTTCGAGAACAGGTCGCGCAGGAAGAAGCCGTTCTTCGAAAACGCGCTGTGCGGCTTCGGCAGCGCGCTCGCGTCGAGGCCGAAGCGGTGCGCGATGCGCTGCGCGGCGGCGCTGTTGGTTTCGCCTTCCTGCAGCGCGCTGGTGAAGTAGAAGCCGCGGAAGATCGGCTTGTACTGGAACGGGTTGTTCTCGAACAGCGTCGCGAGGAACGCGCGCAGCGACGGCTTGATCGTCGAGAATTCGAGCGGGAAGCTCAACTGGCCCGGCGACAGCTGGTTGCCGCGCGACAGCGACAGCTGCGCGACGCTGATCTCCTTCAGCCCTTCGTAGAGCTCCTCGAAATGCGTGTCGAATTGCGCGACGACGTCGCGCTTGTCGTCCGGCTCGTAGGGCAGGGTGGCGCCCCACACGCGGTCGTATTCGTGCTTGTCGCTGCTGCTGAAGAATTCGGTGAAGCCGGTGATCAGGTCGGCCTTCGTGAACATCACGTAGACCGGCGCGAACACCTCGAGCTTTTCCGTCAGCTCCTGAACGCGCTGGCGGAGGTTTTTCGCGAGGTTGATCGCGAATTCGGGGCGGTTGCCGGTCAGTTCGGCGATGCTCGCGGTAACGATGATGCCGTTGATCGGCGCCTTCGGGCGATAACGCTTCAGCAGGCCAAGAAAGCCGAGCCATTCGCTGCGGTCTTCCTCGTGCACCGAGTAGCGGCCGGCCGTGTCGAGCAGGATCCCTTCGGTCGTGAAGAACCAGTCGCAGTTACGCGTGCCGCCGATGCCGTGGATCACGGCGCTGTTCTTGTCCGCGAACGGAAACTGCAGGCCGGAGTTCAGCACCGCGCTGCTCTTGCCGGCGGCCGGGTTGCCGATGACGATGTACCACGGCAGCTCGTACAGCGCGGAGCCGCCCGACACCTGGCCGATCTTCGACGTCTTGATCGTCTTGACCGCGTCGGAGAGGCGCGTGCGCAGCACGTCGAGGTCGGCGGTCTTGGTGTCGGGGGCGAGCGCGGCGGCGGCCGGCGCGGCGATCTTGCCGGTTTCCGCCTGCTCTTCCAGCACCTGGCCGAGCTGCTGGTTCGCGCGCTTCACGCGCCAGCGGCGGATCAACGCGACGCCAAGCCACAGCACGAGGATCGCCGTGAAGGCGATCGCCGCCCACAGGAGCGGCAGCTGCAGCATGTCGGCGACGATGAAGAGAATCGCCGCTAGCGCGATGATCCCGACAATCGAGAGCGTACGCGGATGAGTCAGCACGTTGAGGATGCGTTGCATAGGACGTTCAGGTTCCGGTGCGATTCGGTGAGGCGACGCAGGCGCGCCGAGCGGCAAGCGTGGCGCCGCGAGGTGTCGCCATGCTGTCAAACGGGATGAAGGGGACTGGCATCAATGCGCCCGCGGCATCGGAGAAGGCGCGCGCAATAATGAAAGGACGCTGTGAGAATTAAAACGGAAGCGGCGATCGGAAAAAATCGAGCAACGGAATGCCCGATCGATTGCGCCGCTCAAATCGTTTCCTGCCGGATGATTAAAAAGCCCCATGCCGCCCTCATTATTTCTTGTCCGGCAGCCCTGACTAGCTGCCGCGTCCCAGTTTAAAACCGGGTTTATGGTATTCCACGTGCCCGAGATCCATCATTTTCCATCGGCCTCCCCAGGTCAGGCCAACCTGTTCGGCAACCTGTCCGTACAACTGGTAGCCGCGCATCGCCCAGGGATCTTTCTCGGAAATGACCAGCTTGCCATCGCGCAGAAACGCGTTGTCCGCCGCGAGCCCGAATTGGTGATAACTCTGGAAGGCCGCCGCATTGGTCACGTTGGTGCCCATTTGCGCGAGCCGGTTCTGTCGTTCCGGGCTCCGATAACCTTCCAGCAGCGCCATCTCGTAACCATATTGTTCGTGCATGATCTTGTAGACCAGCAGCAAACGCGTACGGAAATCGGGATCCAGCAGGTTCCAGTCGCGGCTCGCATCCTTCAGTGCCGGCCGCACCTGTTCGACTTCCCTCGTGGCAAAGACTTCCGGCGGCAACGGCGGGGGCGGCACGAGCTGTTCGCCTTGCAGCAGCGCGGCGATCTTTTCGTCGGGCACGCGCGCCGTGTCGTCGTATTGAAACAATTGCCGACCGCGTAACGCAATGGCCACCAATGGCGGCGTCGCAAGAATACCTGCCGATACCATAATCATCAAGCGCCGCCGAATCAGTAAATTTTGCACATCGCTTAATGCGCCGCGCGTAACGGTTGCCGATTTAACAATTTGACTTCGCGTGCGTGCGGCGCGAGCGTTCGCACGGCGCGTCAGGCGGCCGTGAAATTGGGCGACGGATTCGAAAACCGCCGTGCGGATACCCGGTAAAAGCAACAGTGCCGCGACCGCGACGGCAAGGGCGAAATAGGCGACGAGTGCGACGGCAATCAACGAAATCCCCGGAAATTGGAATTGATTGTGTTTTGCAATGCTTGCTCTTAGAATCAGGCTGCTTTGAGAGGCCGGGCTATATTATCGCGGTGAATTAAACCAGGATTCAATGAGACGCTGAATGAGTGCGCCGGAAAATTCAAATTCGAAAACCCCGCCGAGCCTGCTGTCCGATACCAAACCGGCAGGTGAGGGTGGACCGCAGCAGTCGCGCATTCTCGCGAATCTGGAAGGACGTGTCACGCCGCCGGCCGAAGCGCCGCGCCGCTCGCTGAAGGGGCCGATCGCGGCCGTCGTCGCGCTCGTGGTCGCCGTCGGCGGCTGGGGGGCATGGCGCTGGCAGCAGCAATCCGGCGAGCAGGCTGTCGTGGCCGCCGCGCCCGCGCAGGCAGCGGCGAAGGCCGAGGCGGCCAGCGGCGGCGCCGTGCAGGTCGCGCAGAATGCCGCGTCGGCCGCTCCCGCCGCGCAACCGGCCACGATCGTCAATGACGATGCGGCGTCCCAGGCCGTTGCGTCCGCATCGGGCGCGTCGGGCGCGGACAACAGCCGCTTGTCGCGCGCGCTTGCGAACGGCGCCGACGACGCATCGGGCGCGGCCACGGCAGGCGCCGTCGCCGCGACGGCCGCCGCCGCGGCTGCAACGACGAAAACCGCGAAGGCCGACGCCGCGCAGAGCGGCAAGGTCGCCGCACGCAGCAAGGCCGATGCGAAGGCCGACGCGAAGGCGGAAGCCCGCAAGCACCACAAGGAACAGCAGGCGGAACTCGCGCAGGCGAAGAAGCGTCGCGACGCGACGACCCGTACCGCGAGCGCAAAGGCCGCCGGGAAGGACGACCCGGATGCGGACCTGCTCGCCGCGCTCGTCGCACGCACGAAGCCGGCCGACAAGAAGGTCGCCGCGCAGAAGGCGCAGGTCGTGCCGACCAAGACGGCCGCCACGACGGGCGGTTCGCTCGCGGCGCGCGTGAAGGAGTGCTCGGAGCGCGGCTTCTTCGAGGATCAGCTGTGCCGGTGGCGCGTCTGCGACGGCCACTGGGGCAAGGATCCGGCCTGCCCGACCGCCGCGCAGTCGGAGACGCGGCAGTAGCCAGGCGTCACGCCGGCCGGTTCATCGCACATGCGCCGCCCAAGGGGCGGCGCATTGCTTTTTGGGGCTGTCTGACACCGGACGTCCGTATGTGACACCGTCACGAAAATGTCGTATACGTCGGGCATACATTTCCTTTCATTTTCCGGCGTGGCGCCGCAATGCGCGATGCGCGGCGCGGCCGCGCCGCACGACCTTCGACACGATGGATCTGATCGTACAGACTTACGGTGCCGACACGTCCGGCATGGTGTGCGGATTCCGCTTCGTCCCGGGCGGATCGGGTGCGATGCTCGATGCCGACGCGGCCGCCGCATGGCTGCGCACGTGCCGCGCGCGCGATGCGGCCACCTCGGACGATTTCGTCTGGCTGCACTTCAATCTCGCGCATGGCGCGAGCGAGCGCTGGATGCGCACGCACCTCGGATTGCCCGACAGCTTCTTCGAATTCCTTCACGAAGGATCGCGCTCGACGCGCATCGAGCAGGAGGACGGCGCGCTGCGCGCGATCGTCAACGACGTGATGTTCAACCTCGAGCTGACGCCGTCGGAAATCGCGACGCTGTTTGTCCACGTCGAGCGGCGCATCATGGTCACCGCGCGGCTCAAGCCGCTGCGCTCGGTCGACACGCTGCGCGCCTGCGTGCGCGACGGCGAACGGTTCCGGTCGCCGGCCGAACTGCTCGTGCACCTGCTGCGCGACCAGGCCGACCTGCTGATCCAGATCATGCGGCGCACGAGCATCGACGTCGACCGCATCGAGGATCGCTTCCTGTCGCAGAGGCTCACGTCGAATCGCGTCGAACTCGGCGCGATGCGCCGTACGCTGACGCGGCTGCAGCGCATGCTCGCGCCCGAGCCGGGGTCGATCTTCCGGCTGCTCGCGAAGCCGCCCGCGTGGCTGCATGCCGAAGACGTGCAGGAACTGCGCGAGTCGACCGAGGAGTTCTCGCTGGTGCTCGCCGATCTGTCGGGGCTCAACGAGCGGATCAAGCTGTTGCAGGAAGAGATCGGTTCGCGGCTCGACGAGCAGAACAACCGGACGCTGTTCACGCTGACGCTCGTGACCGTGATCGCGCTGCCGATCAACATCGTCGCGGGCTTCTTCGGGATGAACGTCGGCGGCGTGCCGTTCTCGGAGAACAAGCACGGGTTCTGGCTGATGGTGCTGCTGGTCGCGGGCTTTACCGCGCTTGCCGCGTGGTGGGCGTTTCGCCGGCGCGATGATCGCTAGCGGCGGCCACAAAAAAACAGGCCCCGCATCCGGAGCCTGCCGAAGGACGTGAAAGACTGAACGCCGGCCGGCGCCGCGAACGCCGCGGCACCGGCCGGCCGGACCACGACGTTACTGAACCAGCGTCTTGCGCGGCTTGAACATGCCCTGGTAGCGCAGCGACGGACGTTCCTTCGCCGTCGGCGCGATGCCGTCGAAGCTCGGCGTCTGGCGCAGCTTCATCGCGGCCGGCGAAGCGACCGAGCCGATCGACGTCGAACGCGAAGCCGGCGCGAGGTTGTTCGCGACGAGCAGCGCGGCCTCGCTCTTCAGGTTCGCGAGCAGCACCGGATCGGTCGAGCCGTTGACCTGCGTGAGCAGGCCGCTCCACGCGGCGTCGCTGTAGTTCACGACGTAGTAGTCGAGACCGCTCGGATCCGCGACCACGCCCGTGCAGCCGTCGATCCGCGTTTGCGTCTGCGTGTCCTTCAGCGCGAGCGTCGTGTGTTTCGCGAGCCCCTGGCCGTACGCGAGCGTGATCGGTACCGTCCACTGCAGGCCCGGATACGCGTTCTTGTTCGGGAATGGCTGCTGTTTCAGCGTGACGACGGTCTGGTTCTTCGTCATGTCGCACTGCGTGTCGAGCGAGATCAGCGGCACGCCCGTCTGGCGCACGTAGCTGTCGCCGATCGGGCCGACCGGCTGGCCGCTCGCCTTCGACAGCGCATCCCACAGGCGCTTCGGTGTGCCGTTGCCGAACGAGTAATCGACCAGGTACTGCTGCAAGCCCTTGCGCAAAGTTTGCTCGCCGAGATAGTTCTCGAGCGTCTTCAGCACGTGGCCGCCCTTGTCGTAGGTGAACGCGCTCGCGCTCAGCACGAAGTCGTTCGACGCCCAGTCATTGAAGTTCGGCGCGACCGGGAACGCGTTCGGGCCGATGTCGCGATTGATCACTCGATACTTGTTCTTCACCTGATCGAGCCAGCTGAACTCGTCGGGGAAGAACTGGATCGTC
Source organism: Burkholderia sp. FL-7-2-10-S1-D7 (assembly GCF_001524185.1). Lineage (NCBI taxonomy): Bacteria > Pseudomonadati > Pseudomonadota > Betaproteobacteria > Burkholderiales > Burkholderiaceae > Burkholderia > Burkholderia sp. FL-7-2-10-S1-D7. The sequence continues at coordinate 32,572 of NZ_LOWY01000057.1, forward strand.
GTCTTCGTTTCGAAGAACGTCGCGAACGATTCATTGAGCCAGACGTTGTCCCACCAGTCGGTCGTGACGAGGTCGCCGAACCACTGGTGCGCGACTTCGTGCGTCAGCACCTCGTTACCGTAGTGCGACATCGGCTGGCCCGGTTGCGGCAGGATGTCGTCGGCGAACTCGAGGATCGACCCCCAGTTCTCCATCCCGCCGAAGTTCAGGTCTTTCTGCTCCTTGAACGCATCGTTCGCGGCGACCGTGTCGAACTTCTTCAGCGGCAGCGGGATGCCCGTATAGCGGTAGTAGAAGTCGAGCGCCTGCTTGGTGCGGTCCATCGCCGGCTTCGCCCAGTCGCTCATGCCCGGCGGCGTGAACACGCGCAGGTGCAGGCCGCCCTTGCCGCCCGGCAGGGGGCTCGAGAAATCGTCCTCGTAGGTGTCGAACATGCCGCCGCCGAAGAACAGCAGGTACGACGGCATCGGCGGCGTCTTCTCGAACTGTACGAGCTTATAGCCACCGCCGACGTTGGTCGACGGCTTCTCGGCCGCGTTCGACACGACGCGCCAGTTCTGCGGCACTTCGGCCGTCACTTCATAGGTCGGCCGGAATGCCGGCTCGTCCCAACCCGGGAACCACTGGCGCGACAGGTTGGTTTCGCCCTGCGTGAGGATCGCGCCGCTCGTCGTGCCGTCGGTGCTCTTCAGGTCGACACGGAACACGCCTTCCGCGGCCGAGCAGCCCGGATACGGATCGTTGCCGCAACTGCCGCCCGTCTGCGTGGCCGGATCGTCGTACGACTTGAAGTTGATGATGCCCGACCACTCCATGTGGAGCGAATAGTTGCCCGGCGAGATCGTGCCGGCGACGGGACGCAGCTGATAGAAGTCGCCCTTGTCCTGCGGCGTCGCGATCAGCTGGATGTTGCCCGGCTGCAGCGTGATGCGGCCGTTCGTGAACTTGATCCGGTGACCGGCGATCACGATGTTGTTGACCGGCTTCAGCACCTTGATCTCGACATCGGCGCGCCCGTCGAACGCGTTCAGCGCATCGTTCGGTCGGAACCACAGCCGGTAGTTGACGGGTACGACGGTGTCCGGCAGTTCGACAGGCGACACGCTCTTGTCGACATTGGACGCGCTCGGCGGCGTGTTGGCGGCCGGCGACGAGCTCGAGTGCGGCGCGCCGGCGGAGCTGAGCGCGGAAGCCGAGCCGACACCGCTGTCGTCGCCGCCGCACCCGGCGAGCGCGAGTGCGGCGACCAGCGGCAGGTAACGCATCTTGTGAATGTTGATCGACATGACTGAAACCTCGATTGTTGAAAGAATCGTTCAGTGCTGCGAAAACGCCGGCAAAGGAAATCCCTCGCCGTTAATCAACAGCGACGAGAAATGCCAATGGCGGATTATTCGAAAAGACGGTCGGCCGACTACGTGAAGGTAATCATGGTTTACTGCCCCCTCTGTGTTTCCGGATGTCGGTTAACTTGCCGGTTCAAAATGGCCGGGCGCGTGTTGTACTGAATTGATTTCGCGCGCACGACACGGGGCCGCCCGCCCTGAGCGGGCGTGCATTCCCTTTGAACCGACGACCCACGGGGCTGGCCGTGCGAGGCCGCAGGACGGAGGGACGGCGTGTCGCCGTTCCGTAAAATCGCCGTCATGCGGCTTGAAGGTTTGTCGGCCTGCTCGAAGGATGCGTAAATATACTTGATGGTTTTGGGTAAAGGAAACGAAAAAATTAGAAAATGATTCGATGGAATCTTTTGCGTGCCATTGAATGCTGAAAGGCATTAATTCGCTTTCCATTCGACTGCATGTTTTCGTAGTTTTAATCTATTAACGATCTCGGCGGCGCGCGGAAACTACGAATCAGGGTGGAGCGTGGCGCGCTCGGTACAATGCAGCGACGATCCGTCAATCGATTGCCGCAAGGAGGCCAGCCCATGCCACGAGCCCTGTTCCGTATCGCGCCGCTGCGCGCCATGCTGCTGCTGTTCGCCGCCGTCTTCGTGCTCGGCGGTTGCGCGGGCCTGACGCGCGAGCCGGTGAGCGTGACCGTCGCAGGGCTCGATCCGCTGGTCGGACAGGGCCTCGAGATGCGTTTCAGCCTGAAACTGCGCGTGCAGAACCCGAATGACACGCCGATCGAATACGACGGCATTTCGGTCGCGCTCGAACTGAACGGCACGCCGTTCGCGAGCGGCGTGAGCGATCGCGCGGGCGTCGTGCCGCGCTTCGGCGAGGCCGTGATCGACGTGCCCGTTTCGGTGTCGGCGTTCGCCGCCGCGCGGCAGGCGTGGAACCTGCCCGGCGCGGCGGCCAACGGCGAGTTGCCGTACGCGCTGCGCGGGCGGCTCGCGGGCGGCGTGCTCGGCAGCGTGCATTTCCGCGACGCGGGCACGTTGCGCATGCCGGCGATGCCGGGGTGGGGCGGGTAGGCTGCCTGCGCGATGCGAGGGCCGTCGCCTCCGCTTTGCCGCGCGGGCAAAGCGCGGTATGGTGTGGTCCGCGCGGCGCGCTCCTGTAGCGCCGCCTGTCTGAAGCCAACCGTAGCCGAGCTCGCGTGACCGATTTCCCCGTTTTCCACTGGACCGACGCCGACGGCGCCGAACATGCCGTGCGCTGGCGCTCCGAAGCCGGCGTGCAGCCGCCGAAGCGCGCCGTGCCCGCCGACGACCGCCTCACCGCCGATGCCGCGTACCGCCTCGCGTGCGAGGGCACCGCGCTCGTCTGGCAGGGCGACTTCCAGAACGCGCGCCAGCTCGTGCAAGCGATGGCGCGCCGCGTCGAACGCAAGCCGAAGAAGGCGAAGGCCGCGGTGGGCGTCGACGCATTCAACCTGCACCGCCTCGCGCAATCGCAGCGTGCCCGCACGCTCGGGATGCTGCTGATCCCGCTCGACGCCGACTACACGATCCCGCTGCGCCGCGCACCCGACGTGCGTGCCGCGTGCGAGGAAGCGTACGGCCCGGGCGGCGCGCCGTCGGTCGTATCGCTGCGCGAGCTGCTCGGCCTCGTCGGCGCGCACGAATGGCGCAAGAAGGGCGTGCCGATTCCGGCGCTCGGCGGCGCGCCGATCCATCCGCATTACGGTGTGTTTTCGCCGGTGCGCGGCGAATACGTCGAACTCGTCGCGCGCACGCCGCTGCCCGCGACGTCGCTCGCGTTCGACATCGGCACGGGCACCGGCGTGCTCGCAGCCGTGCTCGCGTCCCGCGGCGTCGAGCGCATCGTCGCGACCGATCAGGATCCGCGCGCGCTCGCGTGCGCTCGCGAGAACGTCGCGCGGCTCGGTCATGCCGAGCGCGTCGAGGTCGTCGAAGCCGACCTGTTTCCGGCCGGCCGCGCGCCGCTCGTCGTCTGCAATCCGCCGTGGGTGCCGGCCCGTCCGAGCGCGCCGATCGAATATGCGGTCTACGATCCCGACAGCCGCATGCTGCGCGGTTTCCTCGCGGGGCTCGCCGACCATCTCGAACCGGGCGGCGAAGGCTGGCTGATCCTGTCCGATTTTGCCGAACATCTCGGCCTGCGGCCGCGCGACACGCTGCTGCAATGGATCGACGAAGCCGGTCTCGTCGTGCTCGGCCGCGAAGACATCCGCCCCGCGCACCCCAAGTCGGCCGACGCGGACGACCCGCTGCACGCGGCACGCCGCGCCGAGGTCACGTCGCTCTGGCGGCTCGGTGCACGAGCCTGATCGCGTATTTTCGGTAAACTGTCGCCATCCTCACGAATTCCCGCCGCCGGGCCGTGGTCGACCGACCGTGGCCCGGCGCCGCTTCACGATGTCGAACAAGACCTACGAAATCCGTCCGGAGCAGTCCGTCGAGCTGCTGAAGGAGCTGCACATCCTCACCCGCGACGGCAAGCTGAACCAGGACAGCCGCCGCAAGCTGAAGCAGGTCTATCACCTGTTCCAGTTCATCGAGCCGCTACTCGCGAGCGTGCAGGCCGACAAGGGTGGCGTGACGCTCGTCGATCACGGCGCCGGCAAGTCGTATCTCGGCTTCATCCTGTACGACCTGTTCTTCAAGCAGCAGCTGGGGCACGGCACGCCGGCATTCGCGTCGCACGTATACGGGATCGAGACCCGCGAGGAGCTCGTCACACGTTCCACCGAACTCGCCGCGCGACTCGGATTCGGCGGCATGTCGTTCCTGAACCTGTCGGTCGCCGATTCGATCACGTCGCCGAAGCTGCCCGAAACGGTCGATGTCGTCACCGCGCTGCATGCGTGCGACACGGCGACCGACGACGCGATCCGTTTCGCGCTCGCGAAGCGCGCGCAGCACATCGTGCTGGTACCGTGCTGCCAGGCGGAAGTCGCGGGCGTGCTGCGCAGGAACAAGGGCAAGTCGCTCGCGAATGCGCTGACCGAAGTGTGGCGGCACCCGCTGCATACGCGCGAATTCGGCAGCCAGATCACCAACGTGCTGCGCTGCCTGCAGCTCGAGGCGCACGGCTACCAGGTCAGCGTGACCGAGCTGGTCGGCTGGGAACATTCGATGAAGAACGAGCTGATCATCGCGCAGTACAAGAACCTGCCGCGCCGCAAGCCCGGCGAGCGGCTGAACGAGATCCTCGGCATGTTCGGGCTCGCCGAACTGAACGAGCGCTTCTTCGCGCCAGCGCCCGCGGCGGCGGGCGAGGCCGTCGAGCAGGTCCCGGACTGAGGCAGGCCGACTCGCGGCCCGTTTACCGTGCGGCGGACGGCCGTCGCGCGACGCGTCAGACGTCGTCGCCCGGCCGGCGCATCCATTCACGCCAGCCGTCGTGGCCGAGGCGGCGCAGCGTTTCCTGGTTTTTCTCGTAGATCGCGGACGCGTCCGGGAACGCGTCGACCGCGCGTGCGATGCTGTCCTCGCGCAGCAGGTGCAGGATCGGATACGGCGCGCGGTTCGTGTAGTTCTCGATGTCGTCGGTTTCGCTGCCTTCGAACCGGTATTCGGGATGGAAGCTCGCGATCTGCAGCACGCCGTCGAGCCGCAGTTGCCGCACGAGCCGGTCGGCGAAGAACAGCGCGTCGTTGTAGTCGACGAAATCAGTGAACGCGCGCGGATAGATCACGAGCGTCGTGTCGACCTGCTGCGGATCCGCCGCTTCGAGCGCGCGCAACTCGGTTTCGAGGTCGGCGAGCGCGTCCTCGAGCGTCGTCGCTTCGCTGATCGCATAGCGCACCTGCTCCTTCACGTAGACGCTCTTCGCGAACGGGCACAGATTGAGCCCGATCACCGCGCGCGCGAGCCAGTGCCGCGTGGCGGCGAGGATGTCGTCGTGCGAATCGGGGCGGGTATCGGTCATGGCGAGGGCAGTCGGGCGAGGCGGAAGCGAGGGCCGCATTGTAGCGGGAGCGGGGCACGCGGGGTTCGGGCGTGCGCCGCCAGTCACGCGCAGGCGGCTTCGATCAGTTGCGTGACCAGCGCGGGCGCGGTGCCGATCGGCGTTTCGCCGTGCCGGTAGGTCTGGCTGGCCGCGTAGATGCCCTCGATCACGAGCGCGAGCGCGTCGGCGAGCGCTTTCGGCTGCCGGGCGCCTGCGCCATCGCATAGCGCGACGAGCCGCTTCATCAGCCGCTCCTTGTTCTGCGCGACGCGTTCGCGCGCCGGATGCGACACATCGGGGAATTCGGCCGCGACATTGACGAACGGGCAGCCGCGATAGTCCTTTTGCGTCGCGCGCTCCGCGAGATCGACGAAATACTGGATCAACTGCGCCTTCGGCTGGCCCGGATGCTTCGCGACGCTCGAATCGAGGCGCTCGAAGAAGCACGCATCCATCCGTTCGAGATACGCGAGGATCAGCTCGTCCTTCGACGAGAACTGGCGGTACAGGCTCATCTTGTTGACGCCCGCGCGCTCCACGACCGCCTCGACGCCAACCGCGCGCACCCCTTCCTTGTAAAACAGCTCCTCGGCAGCGCGCAGCAGGTGTTCCTGCGCGGCGGCCGCGGCGATCGGCTGGCGCGTGCGGCGTGCCGGCGGCTTGTTGGCGGCCTCGATGCCCGACATGATGACCCTCGACTGCGTGATGAACTGCTTGACATGTTACCGACTGGTCACTACGATCGCAACACACTTGTGACCGATCGGTAACAATGCCGGCCGGATCGACAGACAAATGCCAGGTATCGGCCCCGGTCAGCCGATACCGCATGCGGCGGAGGTGGCCTGGTGGTGACGCGGGCTGGCGCGAGGGTGCCGGGCCGCCAACTGGAGAGTGACGACATGAACTGGGCAGTGACACGAATCGGCGGGCGTTTCCACTATGGATGGCTCGCGGCGGCGGTGGTTTTCCTGATCCTGCTGGCCGCGGCCGGCACGCGTGCGACACCGAGCGTGCTGATGGTGCCGCTCGAGCGCGAACTTGGCTGGAGCCGCGCGGCGATTTCGCTGGCGATTTCGGTGAATATTGCGCTTTACGGCCTGACGGGCCCGTTCGCGGCCGCCGCGATGCAGCGCTTCGGACTGCGGCCGACGATCCTGACCGCGCTGGTGACCATGAGCGCGGGCGTCGCGCTGTCGTCGATGATGACGCAGAGCTGGCAGATGGTCGTGATCTGGGGCCTGATGGTCGGCTGCTCGACCGGCGTCGTCGCGCTGACGCTGTCGGCGACCTTCGTCACGCGCTGGTTCCATGCGCGGCGCGGCCTGGTGATGGGTATCCTCACGGCGAGCACGGCCACTGGCCAGCTCGTGTTCCTGCCGATGCTCGCGGCGATCGCGCAGCGTCATGGCTGGCGGCCGGTCGTGTTGGTCGTCGCGGTGGCGGCCGCGATCGTGATTCCGCTGGTCGCATTCCTGCTGCCCGAGCGGCCGGCCGACGTGAAGCTGCGCCCGTACGGCGAGCCGGCCGACGCGCCGGCCGCGCCCGACGCGACGAAGGAGAACCCGCTCGCGGTCGCGTTCCGCACGCTGCTGACGGCGAGCCGCTCGCGCGACTTCTGGCTCCTGTTCTTCAGCTTCTTCATTTGCGGCGCGAGCACCAACGGCTATGTCGGCACGCACCTGATCGCGATGTGCAGCGACTACGGGATGACCGAAGTGCAGGGCGCATCGCTGCTCGCCGCGATGGGCGTATTCGACCTGTTCGGCACGACGCTGTCGGGCTGGCTGTCCGACCGCTACGACAACCGCGTGCTGCTGTTCTGGTACTACGGGCTGCGCGGGCTGTCGCTGATCTACCTGCCGCATGCGTTCGGCATCGATTTCTTCGGGCTGCCGCTGTTTGCGATGTTTTACGGGCTCGACTGGATCGCGACGGTGCCGCCGACGGTACGGCTCGCCACCGACGTGTTCGGCAAGGCCGCGGCGCCGGTCGTGTTCGGCTGGATCGTCGCCGGCCACCAGCTCGGCGCGGCGTTCGCGGCGCTCGGCGCGGGGCTGCTGCGTGCGAGCCTCGGCACCTATACGATCGCGTCGATGATCTCGGGCGGGCTCTGCATCGTCGGCGCGCTGATCGTGCTGCGGATCAACCGCGGCCCGTCCCGCGCGGCCGCGCAGGCCGCCTGAGCGCGGCGCTTCGGCCGGCCCATGCACGGGTGCGGCCGGGCAATGCGGGATCCGTGATTTGCATTGCGCGGGATGATCGGGCGCGTGACTCGTCGAGCGGTTATGCTTTCGGTTCGCCGGGCGTTCGCGCCCCTTCATCGATATCAGCGAGGAACCGCATGTCCGTCAAACCTGCTCCCACCACTGTTTCGATTCACGACCTGATCGCCGGCCGCTGGAGCCCGCGCGCGTACTCGGACGAGCCGATCAGCGCTGCCGATCTGCACGCGGTGCTCGAAGCCGCTCGCTGGGCGCCGTCCGCATACAACGCCCAACCGTGGCGCTTCATCGTGTTCGATCGCACGCAGGACGAAGCAGCATTCAAGCGCGCATTCGCGACGCTGGTGCCGTTCAACCAGGGCTGGAACGCGCCGGCGCCGGTGCTCATCGCCGTGACCGCGCACACGCTCACGCCGAAGGGCGAGCCGGCGCCGACCGCGCTGTACGACGCGGGCGCCGCCGCGATGTCGCTGGTGCTGGAGGCGCACGCGCTGGGTCTTGCTGCCCACCAGATGAGCGGCTTCGACGCGAAGGCGTTCCGCGACGCATTCGAGATTCCGGCCGACGTCGCGATTCCGGCGATCATCTCGCTCGGCCACTACGGCAACGTAGACAAACTCGATCCGGTGCTGCGCGATCGCGAAAAGGCGCCGCGCACGCGTCATGCGATCGGCGAAGTCGTCTATGCGGGCGCCTGGAAGAAGAGTTTCGACGCCGCAGCCTGATCCGCAAGCGGGCAGGCGCTCGTCGAGCACGCGGTCCGCGGCAGTTGCGAGCGCGCCGCAAGCGGGCGGCGTAGCGGCGCTGGATGACCCGCCCGCACCCGTCGCCGGCGCGCCGCGGGTGCGCCTGATCGCACCCCCCGGGCCGGTTGCGCCGGCATCGGTGGGCGATCCGGTTGTGATCCGGCGGGCTTCATGATAAAAAGCCCGTCCTTTCCGTTTTCGCGCCGGCCCCGCGGCAACTTCCCATGACTTACTGCGCGATCGATTTCGGCACGTCCAATTCCGCCGTGGCGCTGCCCGACGGCGACGGCATGCGTCTCGCGCCCGTCGAGGGCGACCACCTGACGCTGCCCACTGCGATCTTCTTCAACAACGACGAGGAGACGGTCGAGTACGGCCGTGCGGCGCTGGCCTCCTATATCGACGGTTTCGACGGCCGCCTGATGCGCTCGATGAAGAGCATTCTCGGCTCGCCGCTCGCGGAAACCACGACCGATCTCGGCGACGGCAGCGCGATGGCGTACACGGAGATCATCGCGCGTTTCCTGACGCACCTGAAGCGCAAGGCCGAAGCGCGCGCCGGCGCGCCGATCGGGCGCGCGGTGCTCGGCCGGCCGGTGTTCTTCGTCGACGACGATCCGCGCGCCGACCGCCTCGCGCAGGACCAGCTCGAAGCGGCCGCGCGATCGGTCGGTTTCACGGACGTGCATTTCCAGTACGAACCGATCGCAGCCGCGTTCGACTACGAGTCGCGCCAGCAGGCCGAGCGGCTCGTGCTGGTCGCCGACATCGGCGGCGGCACGTCCGACTTCTCGCTGGTGCGCGTCGGGCCGGAGCGGATGGCCCGCCTCGAGCGCAAGGACGACGTGCTCGCGCACCACGGCGTGCACGTCGCGGGCACCGATTACGACCGCCGCGTCGAGCTGGCGGCGATCCTGCCCGCGTTCGGCTACCGCGCGCTCGATCCCGAGGGGCGCGAGCTGCCGAACCGGATCTACTTCGACCTGGCGACCTGGCACCTGATCAACACGGTCTACACGCCGAAGCGGCTGGGCGAGCTGAAGCTGATGAAGCATCTGTACCAGGATGTACGGCAGTACGACCGGCTCACGCGCGTGGTCGAGCAACGGCTCGGGCATGCGCTGATGGCGCGCGCGGAAGAAGCGAAGATCGGCGTGGCGGCGGGCGGGGAGACGATGATCGACCTGAACGACGTGGAAGAGGATCTGCAGATCGCGTTCGACGCCGAACGCCTCGTCGATGCGAGCGTCGACGACACCGCGCGCATCGTCGACGCCGCGCGCGAAACGGTACGGCTTGCGGGCGTCGCGCCGCGCGATGTCGGCGCGCTGTATTTCACCGGCGGCTCGACCGGGCTCGCGTTCCTGTCGGGTGCGCTCGCCGGCGCATTCCCGGACGCGCAGCCGGTGTTCGGCGATCGCCTCGCGAGCGTCGCGACCGGGCTCGGCATTCACGCGCAGCGGCTGTTCGGCTGAGCGACGGCCATTCGGGTCGGCGGTGGCCGCAAGGCGGCCCGCGCCGGAAAACAAAAAGCCCCGCCGAAGCGGGGCTTTTTTACACGAAATATCGCGCCGAACTTAGACCGGACGGATGTTCGCAGCTTGCAGACCCTTCGGGCCCGTCTTCACTTCGAATTCAACCTTCTGGTTTTCTTGCAGCGTCTTGAAGCCTTCGACGCGGATTTCCGAGAAGTGCGCGAACAGATCGTCGCCGCCGCCTTCCGGGGTGATGAAGCCGAAGCCCTTTGCGTCATTGAACCACTTGACGGTACCGGTTGCCATGTTACTTGTTCCTAAAAAGATAAAACGGGGCCGAGGCCCATGGGTGCGGAAAATCAAGGAAGGGGGTAATAGGACCAACCGGAGTACCGTTGATGGGCGAACTACGAAAGAACCAATTCACTCGCCGCTTGAAATCCTGCAACGTCGTTTATACGGCTATTCGGTCGCGCGGTCAACCGTATTTCCATGCACTCAGGGTTATTGCGGGGTTCAGGTTTACAAACCTTGCAAACGATGCGAATTTTTTGTAGGGGCCGAACGATTTTGGCGCCAACTTGCAGGTGCAACCGTTAAACTACGCGCCGCGCGGAAAGGTTGCCCCGATCGGGTGATCCTTCCCCCCAAAATTGCATGCGCGGTGCTATCCGAGCCGATCCCGGAGAGCAGGCCGACCATGCTTTTTGAGACATAGGAGAGGATGTGAAGAGTTCTATTCAACGGAACATCGGCCCGTTTGCACTGATGCTAACGGGGTTGGGTTCGATTATCGGCTCGGGCTGGCTGTTCGGCGCCTGGAAGGCTGCGAAGATTGCCGGTCCGGCAGCGATTTGCGCATGGATCATCGGCGCGGTCGTGATTCTCGCGATTGCACTGACGTATGCCGAACTGGGCGCGATGTTCCCCGAGTCGGGCGGCATGGTGCGCTACGCGCGCTACTCGCACGGTTCGCTGGTGGGCTTCATCAGCGCGTGGGCGAACTGGATCGCGATCGTATCGGTGATTCCGATCGAAGCGGAAGCATCGATCCAGTACATGAGCACGTGGCCGTATCCGTGGGCGCACGCATTGTTCGTGAACGGCGAGCTGACGACACCCGGCCTGCTGCTGTCCGCCGTGCTGGTCGTCATCTACTTCATGCTGAACTACTGGGGCGTCAAGGCGTTCGCGCGGGCGAACACCGCGATCACGATCTTCAAGTTCCTGATCCCCGGCCTCACGATCCTGGGTCTGATGCTGTCGAGCTTCCACTCGGAAAACCTCGGCACCGCGTCGAATGCGAGCTTCGCGCCGTATGGCTGGTCGGCCGTGCTGACCGCGGTCGCGACGAGCGGCATCGTGTTCGCGTTCAACGGCTTCCAGAGCCCGGTGAACCTGGCCGGTGAAGCGCGCAACCCGTCGCGCAGCGTGCCGTTCGCGGTGATCTCTTCGATCCTGATCGCACTCGTGATCTACGTGCTGCTGCAGATGGCGTACATCGGCTCGGTGAATCCGGCCGACGTCGCGAAGGGCTGGTCGCACTTCAACTTCTCGTCGCCGTTCGCGGAACTCGCGATCGCGCTGAACCTGAACTGGCTCGCGATCCTGCTGTATGTCGACGCGTTCATCAGCCCGAGCGGCACCGGTACGACCTACATGGCGACGACCACCCGCATGATCTACGCGATGGAGCGCAACAACACGATGCCGAAGATGTTCGGCAACGTGCATCCGATCTACGGTGTGCCGCGCCAGGCGATGTGGTTCAACCTGCTCGTGTCGTTCATCTTCCTGTTCTTCTTCCGCGGTTGGAGCTCGCTCGCGGCGGTGATCTCGGTCGCGACGGTGATCTCGTATCTGACCGGCCCGATCAGCCTGATGGCGCTGCGCCGCGCGGCGACGGACATCGAGCGTCCGCTGTCGATCCCGCTGATGAAGCTGATTGCACCGTTCGCGTTCGTCTGCGCGTCGCTGATCCTGTACTGGGCGAAGTGGCCGCTGACGGGCGAAATCATCCTGCTGATGATCGTCGCGCTGCCGGTGTATTTCTACTTCCAGGCGAAGTCGGGCTGGACCGGCTGGGGCGCCGACCTGAAGGCCGCGTGGTGGCTGGTCGCCTACCTGCCGACGATGGCCGTGCTGTCGCTGATCGGCAGCAAGGAGTTCGGCGGTCACGGCGTGCTGCCGTATGGCTGGGACATGCTGATCGTCGCGGCCATCTCGCTGGTGTTCTACTTCTGGGGCGTGAATACCGGCTACCGGACCCAGTATCTCGACGAGCGCGAGTCGCACGACGAGATCCTCGAAGGGGTCGGTGCCTGACGCGTGACTCGCCACCGGAATCGGCGGTGGCGGAAAGCGTAAAAAAAGCCCGTCCGAGCGCTGCTCGGGCGGGCTTTTTGTTTGCGGCCGCCGGCCGTGTCGCCGGATTCAGGCGGCTGCGCTCGCGAACACGTAGTTCGTCATCGCGAGCACGCGTTGATACGTGCCGAGCGACTGGATGCCGAGCTGATAGTCGTCGTCGGCCGCGCCGAGCGCGGTGAACACCGGCAGCAGATGTTCGTCGGTCGGATGCATCAGCGCCGCGTGCGGCGCCTGCCGGCGATAGTCGAGCAGCGCGTCGACATCGCGCGCGGCGAGCTTCGCCTCGAACCAGTCGGTGAATTCCGCGACGCGTGGGTCCGCATCTTCGGGCGCCGCGCTGAAATCGGCCGCGCGCAGGTTGTGCGTGATCTGGCCCGAGCCGATCACCATCACGCCTTCGTCGCGCAGCGGCCGCAGCGCGCGGCCGAGCGCGAAGTGATGGGCTGCGTCCGCGCGCGGCTGGATCGACAACTGTGCGACGGGCACGTCAGCCTCCGGGAACATCAGCAGCATCGGCACCCACGCGCCGTGGTCGAGGCCGTGCTCGGTCGTCGCGGTCGCGATGCCGGCCGCGTTCAGCAGCGCGGCTGCCCGTTCGGCGACCTCGGGCGCGCCGGGTGCCGGGTACCGGATTTCGTACAGCGCGCGCGGGAAGCCGTAGAAGTCGTGGATCGTTTCAGGATGCGCGGCCACGCTCGCGACCGGCTGTTGCGTGCCCCAGTGCGCGGACAACATCAGCACCGCGCGCGGGCGAGGCAATTCGGCGCCAAGGTGCGTGAACGCACCGGACGGCAGTGTCGGATCGATCGGCAGCGTCGGGGCGCCGTGGGACAGGTAAAGCGAGGGCAAGCGGTTCATGGTGGGGAGCCTGCAAAAGGGATTTGCCTGTGACTATAGACGCACACCAAATATTGATAAATCGGCTGGATGGAATTTGATTGAATCGTGTAGGTTGATAATTCGGCCGGCTTCGGGCGTTCGGCGGCAGGCGGGGGCTCGAAGTTGCCGGATCGAGCGGGAAGACGGCTGAATCAGCGAAGATGCGTGAAGAACGACGCCGAAGCGCCGTGTCGAGCGGCTTACCCTGCCGGCCTGATGCCGGCCCACGGCGTCGTCATCGGTGCACTGAGTGCGAACAGGTCGAGCACGCGGGTGACGGTCTGGTCGACGAGTTCCTCGATCGTCTTCGGCATCGCGTAGAACGCGGGTAGCGGCGGAAACACGATGCCGCCCATTTCGGTCACGGCGGTCATGTTGCGCAGATGCGCGAGGTTGAACGGCGTTTCGCGCACCATCAGCACGAGACGGCGGCGTTCCTTCAGCGTGACGTCGGCCGCACGCGTGATCAGGTTGTCCGACAGGCCGTGCGCGACGCTCGCGAGCGTCTTCATCGAGCAGGGCGCGATCACCATGCCATCGGTCGCGAACGAACCGGATGCGATCGTCGCGCCGACATCGCGCACCGAATGCACGACATCCGCCCGGCTTTCGACCTCGGCCTTGGGCAGCTTCAGTTCATGCTGGATATTGAGCCAGCCGGCGTTCGAAACCAGCAGATGCGTTTCGACGCCGCCGGCGGCGCGCAGCAATTCGAGCAGCCGCACGCCATAGACCGCACCGGTGGCGCCGGTGATCGCGACGATCAGCCGGCGTGGCGGCGCGCTGGGAGATGCCATCGGGAAAGGGGCGTTACGCGGCGGCGAACAGTTGTTGCAGTTCGCCGGACTGGTACATCTCCATCATGATGTCCGAGCCGCCGATGAATTCGCCCTTCACGTACAGCTGCGGGATGGTCGGCCAGTTCGAGAATTCCTTGATGCCCTGGCGGATTTCGTCGTCCTCCAGCACGTTGACCGTCTTGAACTGGTCGACGCCGCAGGCCTTCAGCACCTGCACGGCGCGGCCCGAGAAGCCGCACATCGGGAATTGCGCGTTGCCCTTCATGAAGAGCACGACCTGGTTTTCGTCGACGATTTGCTTGATACGTTGTTGGGTGTCCATGACTGACCTTGCGTTTGCGGGGCGTTAGAACGAAATGATAGCGGATTTCAACCGGACGGGCCGGCCATCAGCCGGGCAGGCGGCCACCCGTCGTGCGTTCGATCGCGGCCAGATCGGCGAGCGACTGGACCGCGATGAAGCCGTGTGACACGAGCAAGGCGCGCACGGCTTCGGCCTGGTCGTAGCCATGCTCGATCCATAGCGTGCCGCCGGGTCTCAGGTAAGCGCCGGCGCCTGCGACGATCGTGCGGATCGCGCTGAGACCGTCGGCATCGTCGGTGAGCGCGCCGCGCGGCTCGAACCGCAGGTCGCCCTGCGCGAGGTGCGGATCGTGCTGCGCGATGTACGGCGGGTTGCTGACGATCGTGTCGAACGCGAGTGCCGGATCGAGCGCCGCGTACCAGTCGCTCTGCAGCCAGTGCAGCGGGCCGCCGGGGCGGCGCGCGTCGAGCAGCTTGTTCGCGTTGCGTTGCGCGACTGCGAGCGCGGCCGGCGAACGGTCGAGCGCCCACACGCGCGCATCGGGGCGCTCGGCCGCGATCGACACGGCGATCGCGCCGCTGCCGGTGCCGAGATCGAGCACGGCCGGATGAGGCAGGCCGTCGATCGCGTCGAGCGCGGCTTCGACGAGCAGTTCGGTTTCCGGGCGCGGGATCAGCACGTCGGGCGTCACGTCGAACGGCCGGCCGAAGAATTCGCGCATCCCGACGAGCTGCGCGACCGGCTCGCCGGCCACGCGGCGCGCTTCGAGCGCGCGATAGCGTTCGACCGCGGCAGCGTCGAGCGGCACGTCGCCGCGCGTGATCAGTTGCGTGCGGGTCCAGCCGAGTGCGTGCGCGAGCAGCACGCGTGCATCGACGGCGTCGAGCGGCGACGCGCGCAGCAGATCGTCGGCGGTGGTGTCGGGCATCGCGATCTCAGTCGGCGTCGCCGAGCGACGCGAGCAGTTCGGCCTGGTGCTCGCTGACGAGCGCGCTGATCAATTCGTCGAGATCGCCGTCCATCAGCGCCTCGAGCCGGTACAGCGTCAGGTTGATCCGGTGGTCGGTCATCCGGCCCTGCGGGAAGTTGTAGGTGCGGATCCGCTCCGAGCGGTCGCCGGAGCCGATCAGGCTCTTGCGCGTCGCCGCTTCCTTCGCGTGCTGCTCGTGATACTGCTTGTCCTTGATGCGCGCGGCAAGCACCTTCAGCGCGCGATCCTTGTTCTTGTGCTGCGAACGGTCGTCCTGGCATTCGACGACGATCCCGGTCGGGATGTGGGTGACGCGCACCGCCGAATCGGTCTTGTTGATGTGCTGGCCGCCTGCGCCGGATGCGCGGAACGTGTCGATCCGCAGGTCGGCCGGATTGATTTCGACCTCGCCGATCTCGTCGGCTTCCGGCATCACCGCGACCGTGCACGCGGACGTATGGATACGCCCCTGCGTCTCGGTCGCCGGCACGCGCTGCACGCGATGGCCGCCCGACTCGAACTTCAGGCGCGAATACGCGCCCTGGCCCGCGATCCGCACGATCACTTCCTTGTAGCCGCCGAGATCCGACGCGCTCTCCGACATCATCTCGACCTGCCAGCGCTGGCGTTCCGCGAAGCGCAGGTACATGCGCAGCAGGTCGCCCGCGAACAGCGCCGATTCGTCGCCGCCCGTGCCCGCGCGGATTTCGAGGAAGATGTTGCGGTCGTCGTTCGGATCCTTCGGCAGCAGCATTTTCTGCAGTTCGACCTCGAGGCGGGCCATGCGCTCGCGCGCGCTGCGGATCTCGTCCTCGGCGAAATCGCGCATCGACGGATCGGCGAGCAGCTCCTGCGCGGCGGTTTCGTCGTTGCGCGACTGGCGCCACAGCGCGTACTGCTCGACGACCGGGCCGAGTTCCGCGTGTTCGCGCGTCAGCTTGCGGTACTGGTCGAGATCGGCCGTGACGTTTTCGCGGCTCAGCAGGTCGTTCAGTTCGGCCAGCCGTGTGGACAGCTGGTCGAGCTTGCGTTGCATGCTCGTCTTCATGGTGTGGAGCGGCGCTCCCGGGGCAAGGGTATTCGGAAAGGATAGGCCGGCGGCGGGACAGCGACCGGCCGGCGGCAGAGCAACCGGCCGGCGCTAGTGGCCAGACTGGTCGTTCGAGCGCGGCGCGTGCTGGTAGAAGCCGCGCATCAGGTCGATCAGCGAATCGCGATCGGCGCCGTTCACGCGGTTGAGCGCGCTCGTCGGGCCGTGGATCAGCTTGTTGGTGAGCGCTTGCGACAGCGCTTCGAGGACTGCCGCCGGATCGTCGCCGCGCGCGAGCAGCTTTTGCGCCTTCTCGACTTCCGCGCGGCGCAGTGCGTCGGCCTGCGTATGCATGTGACGAATCACCGGCACGACGCTACGCGTGTCGAGCCACTGCATGAAATTCTGCACACGCGTCTCGATGATCGTCTCGGCTTGCGCAACCGCGGCCTGGCGCGATGCGTTGCCTTCGCGCACGATCGCGCCGAGATCGTCGACGGTGTAGAGGAACACGTCCTTCAGCTTGCCGACTTCCGGCTCGATGTCGCGCGGCACGGCGAGGTCGACCATGAAGATCGGCCGATGACGGCGTGCCTTCACCGCGCGTTCGACCGCGCCGAGGCCGATGATCGGCAGCGTCGACGCGGTGCACGACACGATGATGTCGAATTCGTGCATGCGGGCGGGCAGATCCGACAGCGGCATCGCGCGGCCGTTGAAGCGTTCGGCGAGCCGCTGGCCGCGTTCGGCCGTGCGGTTCGCGACGACGAGCTCGCGCGGGCTCTGCGCGGCGAAGTGCGTCGCGCACAGCTCGATCATCTCGCCGGCGCCGATGAACAGCACACGCTGATCCGATACCTTTTCGAAGATGCGCTGCGCGAGGCGGACGGCGGCGGCGGCCATCGACACCGACTGCGCGCCGATCTCGGTCGTGCCGCGCACTTCCTTCGCGACGGCGAACGTCCGCTGGAACAGCTGGTTCAGGTAGGTGCCGAGCGCGCCGGCTTCGGTCGCGGTGCGCACCGCGTCCTTCATCTGGCCCAGAATCTGCGTTTCGCCGAGCACCATCGAGTCGAGGCCCGACGCGACGCGGAATGCGTGCCGGACTGCTTCCGACTGGGGCAGCGCGTAGACGTGCGGTGCGAGCTCGTCGACCGGAATCCGGTGGTACTCCGACAACCAGCGAATCGCCCCCTCGCGTGCGGCCCGATCATCGGTCGCGCAATAGAGTTCGGTGCGGTTGCAGGTGGAGAGGATCGCCGCTTCGGGCGCATTGGGCGCCTGGGGGCCGAGGAACACGTTCTTGAACGTGACGAGAGCCGGCTTGATTTGCTCGAGCGGAAACGCCACGCGTTCGCGCAGGGCGACAGGCGCAGTGTGGTGATTGATTCCGATCGTGAGGAGTTGCATATCGAGGGCTATCGTTTAGCGCCATATTATAGCGTTTCAGTGATTTCCTCACTCGCGGCATACCGGGCATCAGCGTGGCGTGGCCTCGAATTTGGGGGTTCGATCGGCACGCGGTCGAGCTGATAGCCGTAGCCGTAGAGCGGCAGAAGCCGGTAGCCATGTTCCGGAAGCAGCTGCAGCTTGCTGCGCAGCCGGGACGCGTGCGTGTCGAGCGTGCGCGACTTCATGTCGCGGCGGCGGGCCCACACGGTTTCGAGGATATGGGCGCGCGACACGGGCCGGGACAGGTTCGCGAACAGCAATTGCGCGAAGCGGAACTCCTTCGGCGTCAGCGCGACGACCACGTCGCCGAAGCGCACGAGGCCGTGGGTCGCATCGAATGCGTATTCTCCATACATTTCGCGGGAGCGATTCGGCGGCCGCCGGACGCCAGCGCGCCGGCTCAGAGCGTTCACCCGTGCGAGCAGCTCGGGCCCGCTCACCGGGCGCACGAGGCAGTCGTCGGCGCCCGCGTGCAGGCATGACACGACTTCGCTTTCGCGCGGCAGCTGCATCACGGCGATGGCCGGCAGGCCGGGCAGGATCGCTTGCGCACGCGGAATGACTTCCTCGGCCGGCTGATCGCCGGCCCAATAGCAGGTGATCAGCATGTCGCAGGTGTCGGTGGCGAGCCACTCGAAGAACGCGGTGCTGGACGGAAACGCGTGGCACACGTGACCGCCGGCGAAGAGGAGGCGGTTCAGGAGCGCAGCATGACGTGCTTCCGGATCGATCAGGGCGATTCGCATGAGGATTTCTTCAATACGGCTGCCGGAGCGCGCTTGCCATAACGTCGGGTCGGCCCCTACACTCGAATGTTCGCGGCGCCCGGCTGGTCTCGGGTTCGATGGATGAATCGATGCTAGTCGCTGGCAACGTTCACGCCTATGGGACGAATCTGAATTTATAGAAGGCGTCGAATGAACTGGTTTGGAATCCTTGTCCTGGGAGCGGCCGTCGGGCTGTTCGGCCGGTGGCTGCATCCGATGCGGCGCACGGGCCGGCCGGCATGGTGGATCGCGGTGCTGGTCGGCATCGCAGGCGCCGCCGCCGCGCGCATGGCCGGCAATCTCTCTGGACTGTTTTACGATGGCGAAACGCTCGAATGGCCGGTCTGCACCGGTGTCGCGTTCCTCGCCGTAGCCGTGACGGTCGCGGTGTCTTCCCGTCGCTGAAAGCTCTCAGGTGAAATCATGAATGCCCGTCTCCCCGAAGTCTCGTCGGTGCCGGCCCGCCTCGCGCTGCTGCGCGGTGCGATGGTCCGCGAGGACCTGGCCGCCTATCTCGTGCCGTCCGCCGATCCTCACCTGTCCGAGTACCTGCCCGAGCGCTGGCAGGCGCGCCGCTGGCTGTCCGGTTTCACGGGCTCGGTCGGCACGCTGGTCGTGACCGCGGATTTCGCGGGCTTGTGGGTCGACAGCCGTTACTGGGTGCAGGCCGAGGCGGAACTCGCCGGCACGGGCGTCCAGCTGATGAAGATGACGGGCGGGCAGCAAAGCGCGCCGCATGTCGACTGGCTCGCTCAGAACGTGCCGGCCGGGGCGACGGTCGGTGTCGACGGTGCCGTGCTCGGCGTCGCGGCGGCACGCGCGCTGACGGCCGCGCTGAGCGCGCGCGGCATCGCGCTGCGCACCGATCTCGACCTGCTCGACGCGATCTGGCCGGAGCGCCCGGGGCTGCCGGGCGATGCGGTGTTCGAGCACGTGGCGCCGCAGGCCGACACGACGCGCGCAAGCAAGCTCGCCGAAGTGCGCCGCGCGATGCACGCGCAGGGCGCGCAATGGCATTTCGTGTCGACGCTCGACGATCTCGCGTGGCTGTTCAACCTGCGCGGCGCCGACGTCAACTTCAACCCCGTGTTCGTCGCGCACGCGATGATCGGCGCCGATCGCGCGACGCTGTTCGTCGCCGACGGCAAGGTGTCGCCGGCGCTGGCCGCGTCGCTCGCGCGGGACGGCGTCGAGGTTCGCGCGTATGACGCCGCGCGCGCGGCGCTCGCGGCGTTGCCCGACGGCGCGACGCTGCTGATCGACCCGCGCCGCGTGACGTTCGGCACGCTCGAGGCCGTGCCGGCCGGCGTGAAGCTGGTCGAGGCCGTGAACCCGTCGACGTTCGCGAAGTCGCGCAAGACGTCCGCCGAGATCGAGCACGTGCGCGTGACGATGGAGCACGACGGCGCCGCGCTCGCCGAATTCTTCGCGTGGTTCGAGCAGGCGGTGGGCCGCGAGACGATCACCGAGCTGACGATCGACGAGCAGCTCACTGCCGCGCGCGCACGGCGCCCCGGCTACGTGTCGCCGAGCTTCGCGACGATCGCCGGCTTCAACGCGAACGGTGCGATGCCGCACTATCACGCGACGCCCGAGTCGCACGCGACGATCGCCGGCGACGGCCTGCTGCTCGTCGATTCGGGCGGCCAGTACGTGACCGGCACGACCGACATCACGCGCGTCGTGCCGGTCGGCACGGTCAGCGACCTGCAGCGCCGCGATTTCACGATCGTGCTGAAGTCGATGATGGCGCTGTCGCGTGCGCGCTTCCCGCGCGGCATCCGCTCGCCGATGCTCGACGCGATCGCGCGCGCGCCGATGTGGGCGGCCGGGCTCGACTACGGCCACGGCACCGGCCACGGCGTCGGCTACTTCCTGAACGTGCACGAGGGCCCGCAGGTCATCTCGCACTACGCGCCGGCCGAGCCGTACACCGCGATGGAAGAGGGGATGATCACGTCGATCGAGCCGGGCGTGTACCGGCCCGGCAAATGGGGCATCCGGATCGAGAACCTGGTCGTGAACCGCGCGGGCGGGCAGACCGAGTTCGGCGACTTCCTCGCGTTCGAGACGCTGACGCTCTGTCCGATCGACACGCGCTGCGTGCTGGTCGAGATGCTGCATGAAGAGGAGCGCGCGTGGCTGAACACGTATCACGCGACCGTGCGTGAGCGCGTCGGCCGGCACGTGAGCGGCGATGCGAAGGCGTGGCTCGACGCGCGCACGCAGCCGATCTGACGCAACGCGCAACGAGCGACAACGGCCGCACGACGGCCGGACCATGATCGACAGGGCAACCGATGGCAGACACCGCAGTGATCGTGATCGACATGCAGCGCGGACTGGTGCAGCGGGCGCGGCCCGCGTACCGGCTCGATGACGTCGTGTCGGGCATCAACCGGCTGACGGCGGCGGCGCGCGCGGCGAACGCGCCCGTGTGCTTCGTGCAGCACGACGGCGACGCGGACGACGATATCGTTCCCGGCACGCCCGGCTGGGAACTGCACGAGGAACTGATCGTCGGTCGTGCCGACTGGCGCATCCGCAAGCAGATGAGCGATTCGTTCCACGACACGCCGCTCGCCGCGCAGCTCGACGGCCACGGCATCCGTTCGGTGCTGATCTGCGGCTATGCGACCGAGTTCTGTGTCGATTCGGCTGCGCGCCGCGCGGCACTGCTCGGCTATCGGACGACCGTCGTGTCCGACCTGCATACGACGAACGAGCGCACGCACCTGTCGGCCGCACAGATCGTCGCGCATCACCACTTCGTGTGGGAAAACAATACGCTGTCGGGCAATTCGGTGACGCCGCGTCCGCTTGCCGACGTGCTCGCCGCGGAGTTCGCATGACGATCAAGGCGGTGGTGTTCGATTTCGGCGGCGTGCTGATCGACTGGAGCCCCGAGTATCTGTACCGGCAACTGATTCCGGACGAAGCCGAGCGCCGCTGGTTCCTCACGCACGTGTGCGCGATGGAGTGGGTGATCCGCCAGGACGGCGGGCAGACGATCGACGAAGGGACGAGCGAGCTCGTCGCGAAGTTTCCGGCGCACGAGGCGCTGATCCGCGCGTTCTACGCGCGCTGGCACGAGATGATCGGCGGCGTGCTCGACGAAGGCGCCGCGCTCGTCGACCGGCTCGATGCGCAGGGCATGCCGCTCTTCGGGCTGACCAACTGGTCAGCGCAGACGTTTCCGTATGCGTGGGACAACTTCCCGGTGCTGCGGCGCTTCAAGGACATCGTCGTGTCGGGCCGCGTGAAACTCGTGAAACCCGATCCGGCGATCTACCGCGAAATGCATGCGCGGATCGATCCGTTCCT
This sequence comes from Burkholderia sp. FL-7-2-10-S1-D7, assembly GCF_001524185.1. Lineage (NCBI taxonomy): Bacteria > Pseudomonadati > Pseudomonadota > Betaproteobacteria > Burkholderiales > Burkholderiaceae > Burkholderia > Burkholderia sp. FL-7-2-10-S1-D7. Next base: position 54,220 of record NZ_LOWY01000057.1, read on the forward strand.
GCCGGGCATCGCGCCGCACGAACTCGTGTTCATCGACGACAATGCGAAGAACGCGGCGGCCGCGACGGCGCTCGGCTGGCACGGCATTCATCACACGAGCGCGGCCGCGACCGAGGCGCGTTTGCGCGAGCTGGGCGCGCTCGCGTAGCCTTCTGGCAGACGACGGCAGAGGGATGCAAAAAAGCGGGCCACGAGCCCGCTTTTTCGTTTTGCCGAGCCGGCAGCGGCCGCTTTCTGCATCCGGCGCCGCGTTGCCGGGTGCCCGGGCCGCTCCGTTCAGCGGCTGATCGGCTTGTAGCGCAGTCGCTTCGGCTTCGCGGCTTCCTCGCCGAGACGCGCACGCTTGTCGGCTTCGTATTCCTGGTAGTTGCCGTCGAAGAACGTGACCTGCGAATCGCCTTCGAACGCGAGGATGTGCGTCGCGATCCGGTCGAGGAACCAGCGATCGTGCGAGATCACCATCACGGAGCCCGCGAATTCGAGCAGCGCGTCTTCCAGCGCGCGCAGCGTTTCGACGTCGAGGTCGTTCGACGGTTCGTCGAGCAGCAGCACGTTGCCGCCGGAGATCAGCGTCTTCGCGAGATGCAGGCGGCCGCGTTCGCCGCCGGACAGGTTGCCGACGATCTTCTGCTGGTCGCCGCCCTTGAAGTTGAAGCGGCCGATGTACGCCCGCGACGGCGTTTCGTACTTGCCGACCGTCAGCACGTCGGCGCCGCCCGAGATTTCCTCGAACACCGTCTTCGAGCCGTCGAGCGCGTCGCGGCTCTGGTCGACGTACGCGAGCTTCACGGTCGGGCCGAGCACGACTTCGCCCGAATCCGGTTGTTCCTTGCCGGTCAGCATCTTGAACAGCGTCGACTTGCCGGCGCCGTTCGGGCCGATGATGCCGACGATCGCGCCGGCCGGAATCTTGAAGTTCAGGTTGTCGATCAGCAGGCGGTCGCCGAACGACTTGCTGACGTTCTTGAACTCGATCACTTCATTGCCGAGGCGGTCGCCGACCGGAATGAAGATTTCCTGCGTTTCGTTGCGCTTCTGGTATTCCTGGCTGTTCAGCTCCTCGAAGCGCGCGATACGCGCCTTCGATTTCGCCTGGCGACCCTTCGGGTTCTGGCGCACCCACTCCAGTTCCTTCTTGATCGCCTTCTGGCGCGCCGATTCCGACGCTTCTTCCTGCTTCAGGCGCTCTTCCTTCTGGTCGAGCCAGCTGCTGTAGTTGCCCTTCCACGGAATGCCGTGGCCGCGGTCGAGTTCGAGAATCCACTCGGCCGCGTTGTCGAGGAAGTAGCGATCGTGGGTGACGGCGACGACCGTGCCCGGGAAACGCACCAGGAACTGCTCGAGCCAGTCGACCGATTCGGCGTCGAGGTGGTTGGTCGGTTCGTCGAGCAGCAGCATGTCCGGCTTCTCGAGCAGCAGCTTGCACAGCGCGACGCGGCGCTTTTCGCCGCCCGACAGGTGCTCGATCTTCGCGTCCCACGGCGGCAGGCGCAGCGCGTCGGCGGCCACTTCGAGCTGCTGCTCGGGGCTGCCGCCGTCTCTCGACGCGAGGATCGCTTCGTACTTCGCCTGCTCGGCCGCGAGGGCGTCGAAGTCGGCGTCCGGTTCCGCATACGCGGCGTAGATTTCCTCGAGCTTCTTGTTCGCCTGGAACAGGTCGCCAAGGCCTTCCTCGACGGCTTCGCGCACCGTCTTCGTCGGGTCGAGCTGCGGTTCCTGCGGCAGGTAGCCGATGTTCAAATTCGGCATCGGCGTTGCTTCGCCTTCGATGTCCTTGTCGACGCCCGCCATGATGCGGATCAGCGTCGATTTGCCCGAGCCGTTCAGGCCGAGCACGCCGATCTTCGCGCCGGGAAAGAACGACAGCGAGATGTCCTTCAGGATCTGGCGCTTGGGCGGCACGATCTTGCCGACCCGGTTCATCGTGAAAACGTATTGGGCCATTTGGGTGTGAAAGTCAGAAAAGGTTGAGACGGCCGCGCAGCTCGCGGGCGTGCGTGGCGTCGGGAAATTCGGTACGGAGCGTGCCGCGCGGGGCGCGGCGGTGTCGCCGCGGGTTGGCGGCGCGAGCGCGTATTGTACTTCGCCGCCGGCTGCCGCTGGCACCGCGCAGGCCATCCGGCCGACCCGCGTTCACAGCCACGCGGCGACGCCGCCGTGTCCCGAGCAGGTGCCGCGCCGATGGCGGCTGAAACTGTACGTGCCGTCGCGGCAGCGCGCGCTCGCGCCCTCGGGCACGCGGCCCGATTTCGAGTGGGCCGGCGCGTGGACGGTTTCGCCGTCGCGATTGCGGTACGTGTCGTGCCGGTCGAGGTCGGCTTCGTTAGCGTAGCCGGGCGACGCGCGATACGCGTGCGCCGCGGGCGGCAGCGCGGCACACGCGACGAACAGCGCGGCCGACAGGGTCGCGATGCGCGTCATGCGGCGGAGCAGGGCAGGCATGGTCGCTCTCCGGATGTCGTTGTCGGGTGCGGGCCGCATGTTAGCCGATCGGCCGAAGTTCGGTGCCGCCGCCCTGCGGGGCAGCGACGCTACGCCGCGCCGGTCATCGATGCCGCGCCGTCGGCCTGTGCGGCCTCGAGAATCCATCGGCGGAACGCGGCGACCTTCGCGCGTTCCGCATGATGCGGCGGATAGACGAGGTAGTACGCGAAATCGTCGAGCCAGGCGACGTCGGCAAGCTGCACGAGCCGGCCGCTCGCGAGTTCGTCGCGCACCATCGCCGCCGGCAGCAGGCCGGCGCCCTGGCCGGCGAGGATCGCCTGCAGCAACAGGCCGGAATCGTCGAACGCGGGGCCACGCGGCGGGCCGAAATCAGCGATTCGCTGCGCGTCGAACCAGATGTGCCAGCCCTTGCGCTCGGCGTCGTGCAGATGCGGCCATCCGGCCAGGTCGGCGGGGGTGGCCGGAAGGCCCAGCCGCGCGACGAGTGCCGGCGCCGCCAGCGCGACGATCTCCACGGTTAGCAACCGTTCGCTGCATAGCCCGATGTAGCGGCCGAGACCGTGGCGGATCGCGACGTCGACGCCGTCGCGCGAGAAATCGGCGAGCGCGTGGCTCGCGACGATCTGCAGGTCGACGTCCGGGCACGCGTCGCGGAACTTCGCGAGGCGCGGCACGAGCCACGCGGACGCAAAAAAGGGTGTCACGCTCACCGTCAGCACGCCGCTGTCGGCGGCCCCCGACACACGCTGCGACGCGTCGGCGATCTGCCGGAACGCGTTGCGCACGGGCGGCAGGTAGTCGCGGCCCGCGGCGGTCAGCAGGATGCCGCGATTCACGCGCTCGAACAGCTGTACGCCGAGGTGCGTTTCGAGCGTGCGGATCATCTGGCTCACCGCCCCGGGCGTGACCGACAACTCCTCGGCCGCCGATTTCACCGACAGGTGGCGGGCGGCCGCCTCGAACGCACGCAACGCGTTGAGCGGTGGAAGGCGTGAACGGATCATTGAGTTTTTCTAAAGCGAAAGACCGACGAAATATCGTTTGAGGCGACGAGCATGCACGAGTACCGTTGTTGCATTGGATCGTATCCGTGGTGAGCGGGTTTTGCGCTGCCGATGCGATCAACATAGTTCAACTATATCCATGAGGCAATCCGGGTGCCGTGCGGCGTCCGGCGGAATCTGGAAGGAGGATCGTCATGAGCAGCCTGCGCGCATCGCGCGTCTTCTACGGCTGGTATGTGGTGGCGGCCGCGTTTGCGGTCACGTTCGTCGGCTTCGGCAGTGCGTACACGTTCAGCGCGTTCGTCGAATCGCTGCAGCGTGATTTCGCGGCATCGCGCGGGCAGATCTCGCTCGTGTTCTCGCTGGCCGGCTTCCTGTATTTCGGTTTCGGCATCGTCAGCGGCCCGCTTGCCGATCGCTTCGGCTCACGGCGGCTCGCCGTCGCCGGCATGGTGCTGACGGCCGCGGGTCTCGCGGCGGCCGGTGCCGCGCATACTTTGCTGCAGGTCTATGTCGCGTACGGGCTCGGTGTCGGCCTCGGCGTTGGCTGCGCGTACGTGCCGGCCGTCGGCGCCGTGCAACGCTGGTTCGTGCGGCGGCGCGGCTTCGCGTCGGGGCTCGCGGTCGCGGGGATCGGCGTCGGCACGCTCGTGATGCCGCCGCTCGCCTCCGCGCTGATCGCGCACGTCGGCTGGCGCGGCGCGTACGTCACCCTCGCGGCGATCGCGGTCGTGGTGGGCGCGGGCATGTCGCTGCTGATCGAGAACGATCCGCGCGGGCGCGGATTGCTGCCCGACGGCGATGCGGCGCGTGCGCAATCGGGCGACGGGCAGCGCGGTGCCACTTCATCGGTGTCCGCCGGCGCGACCGTGCGCGAAGCCGTCACGTCGCGACCGTTCGCGAGCCTGTATGCGGCATGCCTCGTCTGCTCGTTCGGCGTGTTCGTGCCGTTCGTGCATCTCGTGCCGTACGCGCTCGATCACGGCGTCGCGCAGTCGACGGCCGTGCTGCTGCTCGGCGCGATCGGCGTCGGCAGCACGGCAGGGCGCTTCTTCCTCGGCGGCGTCGCCGACCGCTTCGGCCGCCGCGCGTCGCTGCTCGCGATGTTCGCAGGCATGGCGGCCGCGCTCGTAGCGTGGGCCGGTGCCGGGAGCGTCGCGACGCTGGCCGCGTTCGCACTCGTGTTCGGCGTGTTCTACGGCGGCTGGGTCGCCGTGCTGCCGGCCGTCGTGATGGACTACTTCGGCGGCCGCAACGTGAGCGCGATCATCGGCATGCTGTACACGAGCGTCGCGTTCGGCACGCTGATCGGGCCTGCCGCCGCTGGTTTCATCTACGACGCGGGCGGCGGCTATCTCGTGCCGATCCTGGCCAGCGCGGCTGCGAATGCCATCGCGTTCGCGATCGTTGCCACCACGGGTCGCGCGCCGGTGGCGGCGCGCGCGGCCGGCCGCTAGACGCGCGTCGCCGGGCGCGCAGCCAGACGCCGCTCGGCTAGGCGCCTTTCCCGATTTCCGCTACGGTGTCCGGGACGTCGATCACCAACGGGCGGAGGCGCATCGTGACTGACGCCGTGAAAAACCTGCTTCTGCGAGAATGGCACGCGATCGTGCCGGCCAAATGGCGGGACGCAGGGCCGGGCGGCGCGATCTGAGCATCCGGCGCAGCGCCTGCGCGGCACGCCAACCTCCTTGACGGAATGCGTCCGTTGCGATGTCGGGCGGGCATGTCTCACCGCCTATTTCCCGATCCGGCGGCTCCTGAGCGGACGCCGAACCGGACCAAGCGTTGCATCGGTTCGCATCGATGCAACAAGTGGTTCCATCGAAATTCTTCAATTGGTTCTTAGTCAAGAACCGTTTGATGCTTACACTCCTTCGCTTCGAAGGCGGCTGGCCAACAGCCGACGGAAAGGGCGCACGCGATGCGCCGGCGCCCCGTGTGCCGCATCGCACCCGCAGCTTCGCAGACTGCGTCGCGCACCGACCGGAACAGGCTCGATCCTGTTCCCTGCCCGCGTGCCGCGCATGCGCTGCGGGCTGCCGGATTCAACAACGACAAATCCCGCGCCGCCTTCATGCGATACCCGGTCATATCGGAACCGTTTTTTGGAGAGAGACACATGAGTGGAAGCAAGACAAGCCTCGGCACGGGTCTGAAGCAGCGTCACGTGACGATGATGTCGATTGCCGGCGTCATCGGCGCCGGCTTGTTCGTCGGCTCCGGCCACGCGATCGCGGAGGCCGGCCCGGCTTCGATCCTCGCGTATGCGATCGCGGGCGTCCTGGTCGTGCTGGTGATGCGCATGCTCGGCGAGATGGCCGTCGCGCATCCGGACAGCGGTTCGTTCTCGACCTATGCTGATCGCGCGATCGGTCACTGGGCCGGTTTCACCATCGGCTGGCTGTACTGGTGGTTCTGGGTGCTCGTGATCCCGATCGAGGCGACCGCCGCCGCGACCATTCTCAATGCGTGGTTCCCCGGCGTCGCGACCTGGATCTTCGCGCTCGGCATCACGTTGTTGCTGACGATCACCAACCTTTTCTCGGTCAAGAACTACGGCGAATTCGAATTCTGGTTCGCGCTGATCAAGGTCGTCGCGATCGTCGTGTTCCTGTGCATCGGCGGCGCGGCGATCGTCGGTATCGTGCCCGCGCCGGCCGTATCGGGCGTGTCGAACCTCTTCGCGCACCAGGGCTTCATGCCGAACGGCGCCGGCGCGGTGCTCGCGGCGATGCTGACGACGATGTTCTCGTTTCTCGGCACCGAGATCGTGACGATCGCGGCCGCCGAGTCGGACAACCCGCAACGCCAGATCGTGCGTGCAACGAACTCCGTCATCTGGCGTATCACGCTGTTCTATCTCGGCTCGATCCTCGTCGTCGCGGCCATCGTGCCGTGGAACGATCCGCTGCTGCCGAAGCACGGCTCGTATCAGCGCGCGATGGAACTGATCGGGGTGCCGAACGCGAAGGCGATCATCGACGTGATCGTGCTCGTGTCCGTCGCGAGCTGCCTGAATTCCGCGCTCTACACCGCATCGCGGATGCTGTTCTCGCTGTCCAAACGCAAGGACGCGCCCGCGTTCCTGCATAGCACCGATTCGACCGGCACGCCGCGTGCGGCCGTGCTCGCATCGACCGCATTCGGTTTCCTGACCGTGATCGCAAACTACCTGATGCCGGAGCAGGTATTCGGCTTCCTGCTGGCGACGTCGGGCGCGATCGCGCTGCTCGTGTATCTCGTGATCGCGATCTCGCAGCTGCGGATGCGCAAGACGCTCGAATCGAGCGGCGCCGACCTGACGCTGCGGATGTGGCTGTTCCCGTGGCTCACGTGGGCTGTGATTCTGTTCATCTGCGGCACGCTCACCGTGATGTTCGTCAGCGAGGATCACCGGATGGAAGTGGGCGCGACGGCCGTGCTCGCGCTGCTCGTGTTGTTTGCTTCGTGGTTGAACAAGCGCGGTCGTGATGCGCGAGCAGGTGCTGGGCGGCGGGTGTCGGCGACGTGATGACGTGACGATCCGAAGGCGGGCAGGGGGGCTCGTCTTTGGCCGACGGGCAAGCCCGCGGATGAAAAATGGGCCGATTGGCATTTGCCAATCGGCCCATTTGCTTTTCGTGCCGGATGCGCATCATGCGATGCCGAGCGTATCGCGCGGCATCGTGCATTGCGCGTATCAGACGTTGAAGCGGAAGTCTGAAAAGCCACCGGCCGGGAAGCCTCGTCCTTATTAGCTCACCACTGCAGAAGAGGTTTGGCGAGGCTTAGGCACCTTCGGGAAGTACCCCCGGTTGTACCCCCAAAGTGAATGCGTGGGGGTATCGCATGCAGTGATTGAATCATAAACCAGCACTGCCCGGCATGCGAAGCAACAGGCACGGGCTGCAAAAAACTGGGTATGAGCCAGACCGCATTGTTGCCTGACAAATCAAGGCGACTCGGGTGAGATGTTTGGCATTGGGCCGATGGCCCCATTTCTGGAGCAAACGCCATGCACGTCATCCCGCCACATTCCTTGACCAAGGAATTCGCTACCCCGCCGCCCTGATGCTGGATCCTCGCCTAACCCTCTTGGAGCGCAACGGCTGGCAGGTGCTGAATATGCTCAAGGGGGCGGATGGCCTGAGTCAGCTCATGAGCTACAACCAGTTGCGCCGGTACCTGACCACCGTTCCCCTGGGACAGCGCGCAGGCTTTGAAACCGCTGCCCGCAGCTTGATGGTGTTGCGCTGCCATCGAGCCTGACCGTCGGGACGATGACGAGCCCCCATCACCGGGGGGCGCTTCGGGTGTGCTCCCGAAGTAGGTGGCTGATGACTCGCTTGCAACTTCGCCCGCTACGGCGCCGAGGGATAAGGGCGCAGTTCAATTCGGTCTGATGCAGACCACACCAGAGCAAGGCAGGCCAGGCTCGCCAGTACGTACGTATAAAAATTCTTTAAAAGAAGTACGTACGTACCGCGCGGGCGCGCAAGAAGGAAACCAGCCTGCAATGGGGCCTGCGCTGCAGCTACCACCCTGCCTGGCTAGGATGGCCCCAGACCAGCACCGCGACGTGCGGACGGCCTTGCGGTGTCTCCCAGGCGAACACCGGCAAGCCGTGCTGGATGAACTGGAGGCCTGTGTGCAGTTGGGTGCCGTGCGCAATGCCGTGGCCTACTTTTTCGCCTTGGTGAAGCGCGTCTTTGCAGGGGAGTTCCGCTCGTGGGCGGCACGCAAGCCCACCAGCCCGGAACCGGCTAATGCTCCTGTCCACAAGGGAGCCCCCGCAGCGTCAGCCACTCCGCCTCAAGCCGAGTACAAGCCGGCCGAGCCCGAGGTGGCACAGGCCCATCTTGCCCGGGCACGCAGGCTCTTGGGGCTACCGGCGCGCGCCGGCGAATTGGCGGCTGAACTTTTGCTGCAGAACGGCCACTTGCGGCCACGCTCCACCTAGGCCATTGCTCCACCTTCCGTCTGCGGTCTAACCAATGAAAAGGCCAAACCCCATGATTGCCAAACGGCTAGGGCGCGGGGGCGAATCATCTATGCATCAACTAGGCCAACTTGACCGCCTATCGATTGGTCCGTGTAGCCCACAGACGTTTCATCGCATCAATGTGATGCTCAATGGCATGGAGATGATGATCCCCATGGACACCGCGTAGGCTCTGGAATGTCCCGGCGGAAAGAATGGATTCGCGGCGATTTCGGCTAGCGCGACGAAATACATTGCGAAGAACATGAACCATAAGGCATGACCGAAGGCGCCGCACAGAGCTGCTGCAAGCGCGAAACCTGCGATAACTGCAGCCGCAACGGAGGCGAACGCCACAGCACGAGCGGACACGTGGGCAACGAATGCCGTGAAGCGGGGATATTCGCGTGTGGTGCGTAGCCGCTCGACCATTCCTTTGGCGAGCCACAGAAACATCACGGTCAACAGTAGCGAATTGAAGGCGATGTGTTCCTGAAGCAGTTCAGAGCCCCAATTCGCCTTGTCGAAATGCCGATAGCCCACCCACTGAACCAGCCCGCAAATCAGGCCAACGGTGCCGAAGAATGGGAGATCACCTTTCAGTTCCTTCGCAACCAACATCCAGGGGACCGCCGTTGCTACCTCAGACCGCGAAGAACGTTTGCAATCGTTGAAGTAATCATTCATAGGATCACTACCCTCTACACCGAACACCTACACCTTGGACATTTCTTGTCCGAGCGGGCTTGGCCGTCCGGAAGGTCACTGCGATTTTTTTCCGCCATTTCTGGTCATCGATTTGGCCATCTTGGTGAGATCACTTGGAGCTCTACGACGCCCGGGAACCGGAGGCTACGGCAGTTACTTCGGAACAGCACGGTGCAATACAAAATCTAGATCCGTGCAGCCATCTTCGAAGCGAACTCTGCTACCGCCTTTTCTATGTCCACGGGGGTTCCGAGCATCGCCGGCAGATCCTTTACCCGATGGTATATGACAGCTACCAGTTCACTTTCTGTAGGACGTGGCACAAGCCTTTTAAGGTTGGATATTGCTTGCCTAAGCTCCCTGGCATCGCTGGGATGCGAACTGAACCAAGTTGGCCTAGAGGCCCAGCATTCGATTGCTTGTTTGATGTCTTCCCGCATAAAAATTCCCTATTTGCGATCTATTGAACGTTACGGAGAGCCTCACCCATTCATAGCCCCCTTGGCGTCCTGAGTCAGGAGGCCCAGATTACGGCGGGGTACATGGGGCGGTTAGACCTGTCATCCGGAGCCGTCTTGGCCAGCATCAAACTCACCGCCCTCCAAATTCAAACTCATCCATGATTCGGCGCAGAGCGATTGAGTCCTCCCCGTCCGGATTCGCTTCATGCTGGCGCTCGAAGAAAAACTCTACAAGATAGAACTCATCTTCGCTCCTAATTTTCCCCCGTTTAATGATGGCGCCTATCTTTTTTTCATCCTTATCAAAGAATTCAGGGAAATCATTTAATATAATTTGGTTGTATTTTTTTATAAAATCCCTTCTTTCGGTGGTCGGTATGTAATTCATAAAATCGCTGGCCCCTCTGAGTCCTTGTTTTACTCCCTCAGTCAAAGTTGAAGCAGAGACGCCCTCAGCTAGTGCTTGAGAGTATTTGTTACGACCGGCCTCCCAAGAATCCTTAAATTTCAGCAACACCGGGTGTTGGTAACTTGCCAAGAGAGAAACGACTTGGTCGAATATCCCAAGAAGTTTCATCAGTTCAGCTGTTTTTTGCGATGTTCTCGTCATGAATTTCACTCGCTATTTCAAAATTCTGAATCTAGATGGGGAATTGTCCGGAAGTGCTCCAAATTCCGCTGTCGAAGCAGCGTCATACAAGAAGCCGCGTGGATTCCAATCCCCGACCCCATTAATCATGTTTCTTGTGCTCCCGCCAACACTTTGAGCGCCACCATGGAAATCTATGAGCTGTTGCTCCCGCCCACGTATTGCATCTCTATTAACAGAGAACTTATCCAAGACCGGGGGAGCAAATCCCTCTGCATTCAGATGGCCTTGCTGTAGCCCTCGCCGGCGCACCAGCGTATTGGGATCACCATACCCTGAAGTTCGCCCGCAATACACCTGCTGTGTGATTGGATGAGTCCTTGTATACGTCGCATGGTAGTACGGCAGCCGATTGGGGGTATCACCTGTCAAAAGGAGTGGTAAGAGCAACCCCGCCGGCTTGACTGATGGTACGGGTACGGAGTTGGGTATCGAAATGGGCGCCGGCACCGCAATGGAGCCACTCAAGCCCAACGGATCCATCCATCCCACAGGATTCGGTGCGAACTGGTACAGACTCAACCCGCCTGCAAGCCCAATCGGATCTTTCGATACGAAGCGCCCACTACTAGGATCGTAGTACCTGTGCCGGTTGTAATGCAGCCCGGTCTCATGGTCATGGTACTGCCCCTGGAAGCGGATGGGATTGGCGATCGGCGCCTTCCCCGATGCCTTCCTGATCGCCTCCTGCGCGACTCCCCACGCGCGGTACTCCGCGCTCCACGCAATCTCGCTGTGCTCGTCAGTCAGCTCCTGCGGTGTGCCGAGGTGATCGCACTGGTACCACGCCAGGCTGTTGATCGGTGGCGCGGGCGGCGGAGGGCCCCACAGCGGGTCTTCATCCTGCCGGTAGTAATCGCCGTACTCGGGCTGATCGAGCAATTCGATGGCTTCCTCGCGCACAGCCTGCGCCACCGGCACGAAGCTGCCCGGCTCGTAGACGTAGTGCGTGGTGCGTGCGCCAAAGCCATCCTCGTCGGCGATCTTGCTCTCCCACGCCAGCGTGTCGCCATCCCAGCCATATAACGTGAAGCCGCATTGCAGTTCGCGGTTGCGCTTCACACGCTCGGCGCGGTTCCAGTGTGGCCCCGCTTCGCTTCTTTCCTCGTAGTGCGCCTGGCTGTGCTTGGACAAGCGCCGGCCAAGCGCGTCGTAGGTGTAGTCGACCTTCAGACGCTCGTCTTCGTAGTGGGTCAGGCGGTCGAACAGGTCCCAGGTTAAGCGGCCTTCCTTGCCGTTGTGCCAACGCTGCGTGAGGTTGCCGCGCGCGTCGTACTGGTAGTGGGTGCCCGCGTATTGCTTGAGCAGGTTGTCCAGTGCCTTGATGCGCGGCATGCGCTGGCGCTCGGCTTCGCGCTGCTCGGCCGGGTCGATCAGGTTGCTGGCCGGGTCGAAGTCGAACGTCTCATGGCCGAGCCGGCTTTGCGCTTCGAGCAGGCGGCCCACCGGATCGTAGCGGTAGGCGAGTTGCCCGCGCCGCGTGTCGTTGATGTTGGTGAGCTGGCCGCTGGCGTCGTACCGGTAGCGACGCACCAGCAGGCGGTTACCGCCTGCGGTGTGTGTGGGCGCAGGCGTGTCGCGCGTCAGCACCTGCTCGCTCAGCCGCCCCATGGCGTCCCACTGCTGCGTTTGCAGCAAGCGGTTGCCTTGTGTTCTGGCGACCTCGCGATGCAGGTCGTCGCGCTCGTAGCTGACCAGTTCTCGTTCATCCAACTGGAGAGCCAACAGGTGGCCGCTGCCATAGGTGAGCCAGCTGACGCGGTGGCCGTCCGGGCGCACGGTGGCGATGCGCTGGTTCAGCGCATCGTATTCGTGCTGCCACACGCCCACCAGCGGCTGGCCCAGGCGGCTGTAGTGCTGGTGCTCACGCACCAGGTTGCCAGCCGGGTCGTGGAACCAGTGCAGGCGGCTGTCGGCGTTGGTCGCCAGTGCCAGGTTACCGTTGAGGTCGTACGCGAAGGTCTCGACCTGCCAGTCTTGCTGGCGCGGGCTCGCGTCGCCGGTTTGCAGCGCGGCGCGCCGCTCGGTGAGGCGGCCCATCGGGTCGAAGGTATAGGCGGTGATGCGCTGCCCGTCGATGGCTCGCGCCAGTTTGCCGGTCGCCTCCTCGTACTCGTAGCGCGTGATGGCGCCGTCAAAGCCGGTTTCCGCCAGCAGACGGCCCACCGGGTCGTAGTGGAACTCGGCATCGCGGCCGTTCTCGTTGCGCAGCGCGGTGAGCTGGCCGAGCTTGTCCCACTGGTAGAGCAGGGTCTGGCCAGCGGCGTCCACCCGCTTGGCCAGCAGGCCGGCCTCGGTGTAGTCCCATTCAGTGCGCCGGCCCAGCGCATCGATGTAGGTCAGCAGCCGGCCTTCGGCGTCGCGCTCGAAGTGCTCTTCGGTATCGTCCGGGTAGCGGATCGCGGCGAGCTGGCCGGCCTCGTGGCGGTAGCGGGTGACCTGGCCCGCCGCGTCGGTGAACTGCACAAGCTGGCCGCGCGCGTCGTAGGCCCATTCGCTGGCCTTGGCCGAGCAGTCCACGTAGCGGGTGAGCTGGCCGCTGGCGTTGTACTCGAGCTGCTTGGTCTTGCCGTTGGCATCGGTGATGCCGATCGGCAGGCCCATCAGGTTGTACGCGTACTCGATCTTGTTGCCCAGCGGGTCGATGGCCTCCGTCAGGCGGCCGCGGGTGTCGTAGTCGCGCAGCCAGAGGCCGCCCTCGGCATCGCTGATCTTGATGAGCTGGTCTTGAGTGTCCCAGGCGTAGTGCACAACCGAACCATCGGCGCGGATGTGCTCCAGCAGGTTGCCGTTCTCGTCGTAGGCGTAGCGGTCTTCACTGCCGTCCGGGTGAATATGCTGGACGACGTTCTTCGCCTCATCGCGGAACAGCCATTCCTCACGCTGATCGGGATGGATGATGCGGTACGTGTAGCCGAGGTGGTCGTAGTAGTGCCAGGTCTCCTGGCCATGGGCATCGGTGACGTAGGTGAGGCGGATGTTCTCGTCCCACTCCAGGCGGGTGTCGAAGCTGCCGTCGTCGGCCCATTCGCGCACCGCTTTGGCATCCGCGCCCTCGCCCTGCCAAACCAGGTTCATGCCGCGGCCGGTGCGGTCCGTGTAGCGGGTGATCAGGTGATGCTGGTACTGGTAGGTCCATGCGGCAGCATTCTCGTCTTGTGCCAGCGTGAGGTCTCCCGCTTCGTCGTAGCGGTACAGGCTCAGACGGCGCAGGGGTTCGTGCTCGCCCATCAGCCACAGGCCGGTGATGCGGCCCGCCTCGTCCACCAGAGTGCCCAGGTGGGTATGCGGCTGACTGGGATCGTCCTGGTAGGTGATCAGGTCCGACAGCACCGCGCGATTGCCAACGCGGTGGTCGTAGCCGAGCAGCATGCCGGCGCCGCCGCGCAGTTCGATCCGCACCAGCAGGTAGCGGTCGCCGTGGCGCTGGTAGGTCTCGCGGCGTTCGTAGCCACGACATAGCACCAACTCGTGATCGCGTACACGAACCAGCGTGAGGTCTTCGATGCGATCTTCATGGAACTGTCCGACCTTGGGCAGCGGGTAGTCGTGGCTGCGGCCGTCGGCGCCGTGGTAGCGCAGGCCTTCGCCCCGCACGTCGAAGCGCGTGGTGTACGGCGTGATCCAGCGCGCGCCCAACTCGCCATCGTCGAAGGCGCCCAGGCTGGAGCGGTAGGTACGCGTCCAGGAGATGGGAAATGGGCCGGGTAGCGTGAAGTCGGTGTGGCTGAGTGTTTCGCTGCCCGTGGCAAAGCTGATACTGCTGCCGGTGC
>NZ_LOWY01000058.1:0-731 GCF_001524185.1 Burkholderia sp. FL-7-2-10-S1-D7
CCCGTGAGCGCGGCGCTCGGGAACGCCGACAGGAACAGCACCGTCTGCGCGACGTCCTGCACCGTCGTGAACACGCCGTCGACCGTGTTGCCGAGCATCACCTTCTTCACCACTTCTTCTTCGCTGATCTCGAGCTCCTTCGCCTGCTCCGGAATCTGCTTGTCGACCAGCGGTGTGCGCACGAAACCCGGACACACGACGTGCGAGCGCACGTTGTGCTTCGCGCCTTCCTTCGCCAGCACACGCGCGAGACCGAGCAGCCCGTGCTTGGCCGTCACGTACGCCGACTTCAGCGGCGATGCTTCGTGCGAGTGCACCGAGCCCATGTAGATCACGACGCCGCCGCGATCGTCCTTGTACATGTGCTTGAGCGCGGCCTTGGTCGTCAGGAACGCACCGTCGACGTGGATCGCCTGCATCTTCTTCCAGTCGGCGAACGAATAGTTTTCGATCGGGTTGACGATCTGGATGCCCGCGTTCGACACGAGGATGTCGACCGAGCCGAACGTTTCGGCCACCTTGTCGATACCGCTGTTGACCGCTTCCTCGCTGGTCACGTCCATCGCGACGCCGATCGCCTTGCCGCCTGCCTTGTTGATCTCGTCGGCGACCGCATTTGCGCCGTCCTGGTTCAGGTCGGCGATCGCGACCGCTGCGCCCGCCTTCGCGAGCTCCAGTGCGATTTCCTTGCCGATGCCGCTTGCGGCGCCCGTGACGACTGCGGTCTTGCC
>NZ_LOWY01000059.1:0-534 GCF_001524185.1 Burkholderia sp. FL-7-2-10-S1-D7
TAGCGGTCGGAATAGCCTGCGGTACTGACGAGCGGGACGTAGCCGGCGAAGGCCTGGAGGGCGTCCCAGTCCAGCGCTGTGAAATGTTCATCGTAGGGGCTGACGACATAGAGCTTTCGTGTGCCGCGGTGGAGGCGCACGAAGCTGCCACGGAAGCGGCCAGAAGAGCCTCGAGCAAGCAGATATAAAACGCCGGCGATGAATACAGCTAGCATGGACATACCAATTGGATACGTAACAAGTCCCCAAGTCATCGGAGCGTCTACCACATAGAGGCCCAAAGCTGAGATCCCGAGGCACGCTATAGCTACAACGCCAATTCCACTGGCATATACGTTCCGCGAAATGTTGCCTTGGAGTTCCAACTCGACGCATTGGGAGTTCACACGCCGTACGCCCAGTTCCTGCTGTATCAGGTCAGGTGTACTGGGGATGGCATGGCGATCCGGTGTGCCATGCCACAAGCGGGTGGCGCCGATGAGCAGGCTGGTGGGCAGGCGTCGGAGTGGCGGGGTAGCTTGATGCATGTCAGCC
>NZ_LOWY01000060.1:0-90972 GCF_001524185.1 Burkholderia sp. FL-7-2-10-S1-D7
TCCTTGATTTCGTTCTTCGGCGTGCCTTCCTGCTTCAGGCCGAACGCGACGTTCGCCTCGACCGACATGTGCGGAAACAGCGCGTACGACTGGAACATCATGTTCACCGGTCGGCGGTACGGGGGCAGCGACGCGAGATCTTCGCCGTCGACGAAGATCTTGCCGGAGGTGGCCGTCTCGAGCCCTGCGAGCATGCGCAGCAGCGTCGACTTGCCGCAGCCCGAGCTGCCGAGCAGCGCGAACAGCTCGTTCTTCGCGATCGTCAGGTTCACGTTGTCGACGGCCGTGCTATCGCCGAATTTCTTCACGACGTTTTCGATGCGCACGAACGCGTCGTAGCGCGCGCCGGCCGCGGCCGGCGCATCCTGGAGGAGCTGGATCATCGTCGTCGCCCTCAACCGCCCGACTTCAACTGCAGCCACAAACGGTTCTGCATCCGCGCGATGTCGCCGCTTCGCGGCATCGCGAGCGACGTCTTCGCGAGCGTGCCGTCAGGCAGGTAGATGTTCGGATCCTGTGCGATCGCCGGCGTCACGAACGCGCGCGCGGCCTTGTTCGCGCTCGGATAGAAGATCTCGTTCGTGATCGCCGCGTTGGTCTTCGGATCCTCGATATAGTTGATCCACTTCAGCGCGGCTTCCGGGTGCGGCGCATCCTTCGGAATCGCCATCACGTCGAACCACAGCAGGCCGCCTTCTTTCGGATTCACGTAGCGGATTTCGTACGACCGCTTCGCGTCCTGCGTGCGCCGCCGCGCGATGCTGACGTCGCCCGACCAGCCGAGCACGACGCATACGTCGTTGTTCGCGAGATCGTCCGCGTAGCCGGCCGAGCTGAACTGCGTCACGTACGGGCGGATCTTCTTCAGCACGTCGTAGGCCGCCTGGTAGTCGGCCGGGTTCTTGCTCTCCGGATCCTTGCCGATGTACTGCAGCGCCGCCGCAAACGCGGCGTCCGGCGCATCGAGCAGCGAGATGCCGCAGCCTTTCAGCTTCGCGGCGTTCGCCGGGTCGAACAGCAACGCCCAACTGTCGGTCGGCGCGGCGTCGCCGAGCCGCTTTCGGACCGCCTCGACGTTGTAGCCGATGCCCGTCGTGCCCCACGCCCAGGGCACGCCGTACTGGTTGCCCGGGTCGGCCTTCGCCATCATCTTCATCAGCGCCGGGTCGAGGTTCGCGAGATTCGGCAGCTTCGACTTGTCGAGTTTCTGGTACACGCCGGCCTGAATCTGCTGCGCGAGATAGTTCGACGTCGGCACGACGATGTCGTAGCCCGAGCTGCCCGCGAGCAGCTTGGTCTGCAGCGTATCGTCGCTGTCGTAGCTGTCGTAGCGGACCTTGATGCCCGTCTGCTTCTCGAAGTTCGGCACCGTCTCCTTCGCGACGTACTCCGACCAGTTGTACACGTTCAGGTTTGACTCGCCCGCGTGAGCGGACAGGCTGGCCGCGAGGGCGAGCCCCGCCGAGGTGGCGAGCGCGGCGCGGAAGGCCGGACGACGGCGAATACGGATACGCATGGGGATTCTCCTTGTGATGGCGATCGGCCGTTGCGCCCGGTCCGGTCCGGACTCGCGTCAACGCCGTCAAGCGGTGTTCAGCACAAGGGTCAATGTAGAGATCGCGGCCCGCACCGTCAGTCCCGAAAACCGGGACAAACGGCGACGTCGATCAGGGCCGCTTGGGTAGATTCCCGCGTAGCCAGTCGAAATTGTTCGTGATACCTGTAGCGCCACCTGAAATCTTCGAAACACGACGCCATGAGCGCTGCGCTTCCCGCCCCCGATCTCCCGCTGAGCCACGTCGCATTCGTGACGGAAACGCTCGGCGACATCGCGCAAGCCGTCGGGACGCCGCAGTTCATGCGCGCCGTCTACGACACCCTCGTGCGCTACGTCGACTTCGACGCCGTGCATCTCGACTACGAACGCAGTGCGTCGTCGGGCCGGCGCAGCGTCGGCTGGATCGGCAGCTTCGGCCGCGAGCCCGAGCTGGTCGCGCAGGTAATGCGCCACTACTACCGCAGCTATGCGAGCGACGACGCCACGTACGCGGCGATCGAAACGGAAAGCGACGTGCAGTTGCTGCAGGTATCGTCGCAGCGCGTCGCGAGCGAACTCCGGCATCTGTTCTTCGATGCCGGCGATATTCACGACGAATGCGTGATCGCGGGCGTGACGGGCGGCACGCGCTACTCGATCTCGATCGCGCGTTCGCGGCGGCTGCCGCCGTTTTCGCTGAAGGAGCTGAGCCTGCTGAAACATCTGTCGCAGGTCGTGCTGCCGATGGCGTCCACGCACAAGCGCCTGCTCGGCGCAATCTCCGCCGACGAAGGACAACGCGATGCGCTCGACCTCGATCTCGATCTCGTCGCGCAATGGCTGCCGGAATGGCAGGAACGGTTGACCGCACGCGAGATGCATGTGTGCGCGTCGTTCATCCAGGGCATGACGTCGGCCGCGATCGCGCAGGCGATGGGCCTCAAGACGTCCACCATCGACACGTATGCGAAACGCGCATTCGCAAAGCTCGGCGTCGAATCGCGCAGGCAACTGATGACGCTCGTGCTGAGAAACGCGTCGCGGCGGCACGACGCGTAGGTTCCCCGCGCGCAGGGCGTCGGCTCGTTGCGCGCGCATCCATCTTCGCGCCGCCTCATGACGATTCGAAAATTCGTTGGTTCCCTTGATGGTGCGCTGTCCATATCGTTCGCCGACTCGTCAGACAAGTCGACCAACGGGGGAATCCGATGCAGCACGTACGGCACCGTGACGCTCGGCCGCCAGTACGATCCGGTCGTCGAGCTCGTGCTCGCTTAGCAAATTTAGACAGCCTCGGAAATCTGTTACATGGCCGTCCCATCGGCGTTTGAGCGCAGTAACCGTTTCAATCGTTGGTCGGCGGCTTGAACCCGCGAACTTCACCCCCGAATCACTGACTGTTACCTGTCGACTGGTCGTGATGCCCGGCAAGTCGGTTTGCCAGTCTGTTCCGGTCCTCAAGTGCCCCGTCGTACATTGAGTAGAATTGCCGGACGTGAGCCACCGAGTGACCACGCTCGGTTACCTGCCTGACTGCCTCGATCTTGAACTCATCCGTATACCGCTTGCTGCTCACACTGACCTCCTCGGTTGCCATAAATGATGGCTCGAAGATGTCAACGAAAGGCTGGCCGGTCCAGAGTGTGGATACCTCCACTCGCGTAGATCACCTTGAGTTTCGTCATCCGCCGCGCTACATTGCCGCTCGCAGAATTCCGCACGGATTCCTGCACACCCTGTAACGCTTACGTAAGGAACCCCGATGGGGCAACAGGCGGAAGGCAACGACCACACTCCCGGCATCCCGGCCGGCCGCGACGCACTCGCGCCGGTCGCAGGGGCCGCCGCGTTGCTGGTTGCCGTGCTCGGCACGCTGGGCACCGTCGACATCCTGCCCGCCGACCTGCGCTGGTGCGCGCCGCTCGCCAGCGCATGGTGCAACGTACTTGTCGTCGCGATCGGCGTGCTGCTCGCTGGCCGCGCACGCCGCCATCCTCCGGAAGGATCGGCCGCCACGCTGATCGGCGACTGGCTACGCAATGCGTTCAGCCGCAAACAGGAACCGGAACACGACTACAACCCGTGGCCGGCGATCGCCGCCGCGATCGACTGGCGGCCGTGGGCCGTCACCGCCGGCGGTGCGCTCTCCGCCGCGCTTGCCGCGCTCGCATGGCAGCCGCCGTCGCCCGCCATGCTGGTTCGCGCGATGGCGGCGCCCGAACCCACGCTCGCGGCCGGCGCGGCATGCATCGTTCTCGCCTTTCTTACGCTCGTCGTCGAACGCCATCATGCGGCGGCCGCCAGTGGTTCGGCGGTGTCCGCTTCGCTCACGCGGGTGCTGCGCGTCGCGCTCGCCACCGCGCTCGCGGGTGCCGTGGCCGCCGCATGGTTCGCGTTCCGGCACCGCACCGCGGACGGGCTCGTGCATGCGGTCGCGCTGCTCAACGCAGCCGTCGCCGCCGAACTGGCCCTGCGAGGCGTGCTGTCGTGGTTCGCGGTGCCGCGCGGCGCCGTCGTGCCGACCAGCGCGCTCGCCGGGCTGCTGAGCCGTCGCCCGTCGCCGTTCGCGTCGCTCGGCGCCGAACTGCGCGATCGTTACGGCATCGACCTGCGGCAGAGCTGGGGCTGGCGCAGCTTCGTGCGGCTGCTGCCCGGCGCGCTGGCCGCCACTGTCGCTTGCGCGTGGCTGCTCACCGCCGTCGTCGTGCTGAATCCGGAGCAGCGTGCAGTCTATGAACGGTTCGGCGCGCCGGTCGCGGTCTGGCAGCCGGGCCTGCACGTCGGTCTGCCCTGGCCGTTCGGACGCGCGCGCATCGTCGACAACGGCGCGGTGCACCAGGTCGCGATCGCGGGCAGCGCGAACGACGGCAGTGCCGACGCGTCGCCCGTGCCTGCCGATGGTCCGACGCCCGAGCGCCTCGACCGTCTGTGGGATGTGCCGCATCCGTGGGAAACCACCCAGGTGATCGCCGGCGCGAACGGCGACCGCCAGAACTTCCAGATCGTCAACGCCGACGTGCGGGTCGACTACCGTCTCGGTCCGACCGATGCCGACGCGCGCGCGGCGCTCTATCGCACGATCGACCCGGAAAGCACGGTGCGCACGAGCGCCAATCGCGAACTCGTGCACTACCTCGCGTCACATACGCTCGAGTCGCTGCTCGAAACCAATCAGGCCGCGATGGCCGACCAGTTGAAGCAGGCGATCCAGCAGCAGCTCGACCGGCTGCAAAGCGGGGTCGACGTGATCGCGGTCGTGATCGAGAGCGTGCATCCGCCGACCGGTGCGGCCGCCGCCTTCCACGACGTGCAGGCCGCGCAGATCCGTGCACAGGGCAGCGTCGCTCAGGCGCACGGCTTCGCGGCCGGCCTGCTCGGCAACGCTCAGCAGCAGGCGTTCGAACGGGTCGCGCACGCCGAAGCGCAGGCCGGCGACACGGTGTCGGCGGCGCGCGTGCAGCAGATCGATTTCGACGCCGACCTGGTCGCGTACCGGCTCGGCGGCCCCGCGTTTCCGTTCGAGTATTACCTCGACCGGCTGCAGCGCGGGCTGCGCAACGCGCGCATGACGATCATCGACGACCGGCTTGCCGACGGCACGCGGGCGACCGTCGATCTTCGCAACACTCCCGCCGGCGATCTGGCCGGCATCCATTGACATGTCGCGGCGTTATCCGCGCGGGCGGCGCAACACGGCGGCAGGCCGTGCCGCCGCACCGCACGCGGGCGACACCGCACCCGGGGCGACATCGTGAGTCTGTTTCATTCGCACGCGCATGATCATGCGCACCACGGCCATGGCCACGACCACCACGCGCATCGCGGCGCACCGCAACCACCAGGCGCGTTTCGGCTGCGTGTCGCCGTCGCGCTGCTGTGCGTGCTCGTCGCGCTCGCGGTCGCAAGCTTCGTACAGGTACGCGCCGGCGAGGCGTCGGTCGTCACGCGCTTCGGGCGGCCCGTGCGCGTGTTGCTCGAACCCGGGCTCGCGTGGCGGCTGCCTGCGCCGATCGACGCGGTGACACCCGTCGACCTGCGCCTGCACACCACGTCGAGCGGCCTGCAGGACGTCGGCACCCGCGACGGGCTGCGCATCATCGTCGAGGCCTACGTCGCGTGGCGCGTGCCGGCCGATGCGCGCGACATCGGGCGCTTCATGCGCGCGGTCGGCAACGAGCCGGACGAAGCGGCGCGGCAGATTCGCTCGCTCGTCGGGTCCGCGCTGCAGACGACCTCCGCCGGGTACGACCTCGCGTCGCTCGTGAACACCGATCCGGCCCAGGTGAAGATCGGCGAATTCGAAGATGCGCTGCGCCGGCAGATCGACGCACAGCTCTATGCGGCATACGGCGTGCGCGTCGTCCAGGTCGGGCTCGAACGGCTGACGCTGCCGGCCGTCACGCTCGCCGCGACGGTCGACCGGATGAGCGCCGAACGCGAGACCGTGGCAGCCCAGCGCACCGCGGACGGCAATCGCGAGGCCGCGCAGATCCGCTCGGACGCCGAGCGCGACGCGCGCATCGCGCTGGCCGATGCGAACGTGAAAGCGGCCGGCATCGAAGCGCAGTCGCGCAAGGACGCGGCCGACATCTACGGCAAGAGCTACGCGGGCAACCCGCACCTGTACACGATGCTGCGCTCACTCGACACGCTGAACGCGGTGGTCGGCACCAATACGAACCTGATTCTGCGCACCGACGCCGCGCCGTTCCGCGTGCTCGTGCAGGGCCCGGCCGACGCGTCGGGGCAGGCCGCGCCGGCGCCCAAGGCGCACAAGGCCGCGCGATGAGCGACCAACCCGCACCGCCGCTCGGGCCGGGCGCGCAGGCCGTGCGCCTGTCGTTCTGGTTCGTCGCCGCGCTCGCGGTGCTCGCCGCGTGCGCATGGGCCGGCTCGAACATCCGGCGGATTCCGGCGGACAGCCGCGCGGTCGTGATGCGTTTCGGCGCGCTCGTGCGCACCCAGGACGCCGGACTCGTGATCGCATGGCCGCACCCGTTCGAATCGGTCCTGCTCGTGCCGGGCGCCGCGCGCGTGCTCGAACAGCGGATCCGCTCGCTCGACCGCGATCCGCGGGCGCTCGCGCCGTCCGCGCAGGGCGTCACGCGGCTGCCCGACGCGCTGGCCGGTTCCGGCTACGTGCTGACCGGCGACGGGGGCGCGGTCGCGTTGAGCGCGGTGCTCTATTACCGGGTCAGCGATCCGTACGCGTACGTGCTGCAGCGGGACCGTCTCGACGCGGCGCTCGAGCGGATCGTGTCCGCGTCGGCCGTCGAGGTCGCGGCGACTCGCGATCTCGACGCGATTCTGGTCGCGCGCCCCGAGCAACTGGCCGCCGACCGGCAGATGGCCGCGCGTCGCGAACGGTTGCGCGGCGATCTCGCGGACGCGATCGCGCGGCACCTGCGCGCGCTCGACGCGGCGCGCGCGGGGCTCGGTGTCGAAGTCGCGCGTGTCGACGTGCAGCCTGCGTTTCCCGGTGCGGCCGCCGACGCGTTCAACGCGGTGCTGACGGCGCTGCAGGTCGCCGAGCGAACCATCGCCGAAGCCCGCACCGCCGCCGAACAGCGGCGGCAGGATGCACAGCAGGATGCCGACCGGATCGTCCAGGACGCGCAGGCACGCGCGGCCGAACGCGTCGCAACTGCGCAGACCAACACGCTGGAGATCCGGCAGCTCGACGCGACGCTGCGCGAGAACGGCGATCCGGGGCTGCTGGCGCGGCTGTATCGCGACCGCGTGCAGCGCGTGCTGTCGAAAGCCGGGCGCGTGACGACGATCGATCCGCATGACACCTCGAATCTGATCCTGCCCGGAAACGTCCGATGAATTCGCTTGCTGAACCGGCCACGCAGCCGGATGCCGCTTCCACCGGCACCACCGCCTACGCGCTGTCGTCCGACGAACGTCGCACGATCACGCGGCAGATCGCGCTGGCGCTGCTCGCGGGCGGCCTGCTCGTGCTGTCGTTCGCGTGGCGCATGCTGTCGGCCGGCGGCGAGACGCTCGCACAACTGCTCGCCGCGCTCGCGTCGCTGATCGTCGCGGGGCCGGTGTTTGCGAGCGCCTGGCACAGCCTGCGCGCGCCGAGCCTGCATGGCGTGACCGATCGCCTGATCGCGCTCGCGATGCTGGCCGCGTGGGCGATCGGCGACATGACGACGGCCGCGTTGCTGCCGATCGTGATGACGTTCGGGCACGCGCTCGAGGAGCGCAGCGTGCTCGGCTCGCAGGAAGCGATTCGCGCGCTCGGCCGGCTGACGGCCGGCCGCGTGCGCCGCATCGGCGCCGATGGCAGCGTCACCGAAGTCGCGTACGACGCGCTGCGTGCGGGCGACCGTATCGAAGTGGTGGCCGGCGCGCGCATTCCGGTCGACGGCATCGTGACAGCGGGCGCGTCGAGTGTCGACAACGGGCCGCTCACCGGCGAATCCGTGCCGCTCGACGTCGATGCGGGCAGCACCGTTTATGGCGGCGCGCTGAATCTCGACGGTGTGCTGCGCATCGAGGTCACCCACACCGGCAAGGATTCGACGCTCGGCAAGATCATCGCACTGATGCAGCACGCGGAACAGGCGAAGCCGCCTGTCACGCAGGTGCTCGAGCGGCACATGGGCGCGTATCTCGCGCTCGTCTTGCTGATCGCGGCGATCGTCTGGTTCACGTCTGCGAATGCGTCGGCGATGCTCGCGGTCATCGTGGCCGCGTGCCCGTGCGCGCTGGTGCTCGCCGCGCCGTCCACGGCCATTGCCGGGATCGCGGTCGGCGCGCGGCACGGCATCCTGTTTCGCAATGCCGCGTTCCTCGACAAGATCGCCGAGGTCAATTCGCTCGTGATCGACAAGACGGGCACGCTCACCCGCGGGGAATTGCAGGTCCGGCAGGTATGGCTGCAGCCCGGCGTCGACGGCGCGCAGGCGCGCGCGCTGGCCGCGCGGCTCGGCGAAGGCAGCGCGCATCCGGCGAGCCGCGCGCTCGTGCGCGATGCCGCCGCGTCGGGTCTCGACGGCGCCGCCGTTGCGCCGTTCGAACGCACGCGGGAATTGCGCGGGCTCGGCGTCGTCGCCGACACGTCGGACGGCACGGCCGTGCTGGGTCGGCCCGTGCTGCTGGCCGACTACGTCGGTGGGCTGCCGTCGGCCCCGGACGGTTTCGACGGACCGCTCGTCGGCCTCGCGCTCGGCGGGCGACTGCTCGCGTGGTTCGGTTTCGCGGATACGCTGCGTCCCGACGCGCGCGAAGCGCTCGCCGAGCTGCGGACGCTGGGCCTTGCGCGGCAGACGCTGTTGACGGGCGACCGCGAGGCCGTCGCGCGCAAGGTCGCGGCCGAGACCGGCATCGAGACGGTGATCGCGCAGGCGCTGCCGCACGACAAGCTCGATTACGTGATGCGCGAGATCGGCGCTGGCCTGCATCCGCTCGTCATCGGCGACGGGCTGAACGACGTGCTGGCGATCAAGGCGGGCTCGACCAGCATCGCAATGGGCGAGCGCGGCGTCGATATCGCGATCGCGTCGGCCGACGTCGTGCTGCTGGGCGACGACCTGAAGAGAATTCCGACCTGCATCCGCCTCGGCCGCCAATGCCGGCGCACGGCGACGACCAATGCGGCGATCGGCCTCGCATGGACGCTCGCGGTGATCGCGCTGGCCGCAACCGGCGTGCTCGGCGCGGTGTGGGCCGCGATCCTGCACAACGTCGGCACGTTCATCGTAATTGCC
Organism: Burkholderia sp. FL-7-2-10-S1-D7; assembly: GCF_001524185.1. Taxonomy (NCBI): domain Bacteria; kingdom Pseudomonadati; phylum Pseudomonadota; class Betaproteobacteria; order Burkholderiales; family Burkholderiaceae; genus Burkholderia; species Burkholderia sp. FL-7-2-10-S1-D7. The sequence goes on from NZ_LOWY01000060.1 coordinate 9,259, forward strand.
AACGCCGGCCGTCTGCTGCGGATCGACGACTCCTCTAGTTCGGCGCTGGCTCCTTAGCTTGTGTCCAGGACCAGATTGACGGGCCCCCTACAGGCAGCCACTGCCAGATCCAGCACGATCCGGACGAATACTCGTTCAATGAATGGCAGCTCGCTGCCAAACGAGGGGGCACGGAAAGCGTGCCTTCAGCCGTGGCGATATTGGCACGCCTGATGCACCTGTCGGCGTCCGAGAAGGCAGCAGGGAATCCGATTCCCCGCCGCGCTTCGATACTGCTCAGGCGACTTCCACCGGACCGTGGTCGTCGCAATGATCGCCATGCGGGTGATGAAGACGGCCGTTGACCAGGTAGTCGACGTGATCGCCATGCGGCACCTGCTCGTGCCCACAGCCGGGGCCGTGGACGTGGCCCGGTTCATGGTCGCCGCAACCCGGCGTGCACTGGTCCGGATTGTTTGCACTGACCTCGACCTTGTGTTCGTCGACGTGATCGCCATGCGGATGATGCAAATGGCCATCGTGCAGATAATCTACGTGGTCGCCGTGCTTGATGGCGGTGTGTCCGCAGCCCGGGCCATGCTGATGGTCATGGTGAGCATGATGAGGTTCGTTGCATGGGCTCATGCTTGTCTCCTTTGTCCGCACGGGAACATTCGACGACCACCTGTCGATGCCGCATCGAAAGAGGCTTCGACGGGGGAACCTGCCTGGCGCGGATCTGCGCCACCAGAAAACGAAACCGGAATGCGTGGCACGCCCCCTAACGATACTCCCGGCCGACCGTGAGGGCCAGTCGGCATGGCTGCGTCGAGCGAAACTCACCGACCTGCAACAAACAGGGGCATTGTGCACGACGAATGCAACGTTATATCATCTCGATTCTGGCGTGACGCGTGCGTCCTGTTCGCTCACGTCGGCAAGAGGCTTCCCGTAGACGGGAAATGGCGCCCTAGAAATGATATGTTATAACGTATCCAGTCATTTCGACGTGCCTTTCAACGTGCTCTCGCGGGAAAAAAACGACCCCATCCCGAAACGCACAATGAAAATCAACCGCCTGCTACTGTCTCAGGCCGCCATCCTGGCGTTCGCCGCGTTCCTCCAGGCTGAAGCTTTCGCCGCCGATGCCGGCACGACCCTTGCCGGCACCGTCGCCGATACGCAAGGTCACGCGCTCGCACACGCCCGGATCACGCTCCAGGATGCTGACGGCCACGCAGTCGCGCACGCGCAGTCCGGCGCCGACGGCCACTTCCGGTTCGACAATGTCGCGCCCGGCACCTATGTGGCAGTCGTCGACGCGCCCGGATACGCGACCGGCACGAGCGTCTCGACAGTCGCACAAGGCAAGGCGCCCGCCCCGGTCGACGTGACGCTCGGCAAGGACGCAGGCACGCTGGACGTGACGGTGAACGCGAAACGGCTCGATCGCGCACGCAACGGACTGCTGCCGGAAGTCGGCGCCAGCGTCTACCGGTTCTCGCGGGCCGACATCGAGACACTGCCTCAAGGCGAGAACACGCCGCTCAATCAGGTGCTGCTGCAAGCGCCGGGCGTTGCCTACGATTCGTTCGGGCAACTGCATGTACGTGGCGATCACGCGAATCTGCAATACCGGCTGAACGGCATCATCATTCCCGAGCCGATCAGCGGCTTCGGCCAGTCGCTCGACTCGCGGATCATCGACCAGGTGAACCTCGTCACCGGCGCGCTGCCCGCGCAATACGGCTACCGGACGGCCGGCGTCGTCGACATTCGCACGAAATCCGGCGACACCGGCAACGGCGGCACGATCGACGTCTACGGCGGCAGTCATCAGACGCTCCAGACGAGCGCCGACGTATTCGGTTCGAACGGCCCGTTCATCTATTACTTTTCCGGCACGCTCGGCGAAAACAATCTCGGCATCGAGGCGCCGACGTCGAACGGAAATCCGCTGCACGACCACACGCGGCAAGGCAACGCGTTCGGCTACCTGTCGTATCTGCTGAATCCATTCACGCGCGCGAGTCTGATGTTCGGCACAACGAGCAATCGCTTCGAGATCCCGAATACCCCCGGCATCGCGCCCGCGTACACGCTCAACGGGAACTCGACATTCGACTCGGCCGCGCTCAACGAGACGCAGGCGGAACTGAACAACTTCGCCGTGCTCGCCTTGCAAGGCACGAACGGCGGTGCGCTCGACTACCAGGTTGCGCTCTTCACGCGCTACACACGTACGAAATTCAATCCCGATCCGGTCGGCGATCTGATCTTCAACGGCGTCGCGTCCGACGACTTCCACAGCAACCGCGCGAACGGTGTCCAGGCAGACTTCACCTATCGACTGAACGACAGCCATACACTGCGTGCCGGCGTGATGTTCGAGCGCGAGCACGCGGTCTTCAACAACAACGTCGCAGTATTTCCTGTCGACGACAACGGCAATCAGCTGTCGGATCAGCCGACCACGATTTCGGATTCGAACGACAAGTCGGGCTATCTATATAGCCTCTACGCGCAGGACGAATGGAAGATCACGCCAAAGCTGACGCTGAACTACGGCCTGCGTGTCGATCGCATGAACGAATACGTGCAGGCCGGCCAGTTGAGTCCGCGTATCGGCCTCGTCTATCAGCCAACCGAATCGACGACGCTGCACGCAGGCTACGCGCGCTATTTCACGCCCCCGGCGTTCGAACTCGTGTCCGATTCGACGATCAGCACGTTCAATGGCACGACGAACCAGAGCCCGAGCGCGCAGAACGATCCTGTGAAACCCGAGCGCAGCCACTATTTCGACATCGGCATCACACAGCGGCTCACACCCGCGCTCACGGTCGGGCTCGACGCGTACTACAAGAAGGTGTCCGATCTGCTCGACGAAGGCCAGTTCGGCACCGCACTGATCTTCACGCCGTTCAACTATCAGGACGGCCGTGTGTACGGCCTCGAATTCACGTCGAGCTACAAGCAGGGCAACGTTTCCGCGTATCTGAACGTCGCGTATAGCGGCGCACAGGGCAAGAACATCGAGTCCGCGCAATTCAACTTCGGTCCCGACGAGCTCGCTTACATCGCGAACAATTGGGTGTATCTCGATCACGATCAGCGCATCACGGCGTCGTTCGGTGGTGCGTATTCGCTCGGCAAGACGACCTTCAGCGCCGACGGCATCGTTGGAAGCGGCCTGCGGCGCGGCTTTGCGAATACCGATCGCCTGCCATGGTACGCACAGGTCAATCTCGGCGTGCTCGAGCACTTCGAGGAGCCGATCGTCGGCAAATTCGACGCCCGCGTCGCGCTCGTCAATACGTTCGGCCGCGTCTATCAACTGCGGGACGGCTCGGGCATCGGCGTCGGCGCGCCGCAATTCGGACCGCGGCGCGCGATCTATGCTGGCCTGACCAAACACTTCTGAGTTCCAGCTCACACGAGGTAACACACGATGAATGAATGGGCAGGTTTCACGGATGCGTTGCGCATCGGCGGCTGGGTCGTTTATCCGCTCAGCGCGCTCGCGATCATCGCACTTGCGATCACGCTCGACCGTGCATACGTGTTCTGGCGCTATACGAGCGGGCGCGGCAGCGCCGCTCGCGCACTGCCGGAGCGGCACGTGACACGTCGACTCGCCGCGATCTTCGATCAAGGTACGACGCCGCTCTGGCACGTCGAAGCGAAGCTCGATGCCGCCGCGCAGCAGGTCGAGCGCGACATGAGCCGCGGGCTCTGGCTGCTCGAGACGATCGTCACGGCCGCACCGCTGCTCGGCCTGCTCGGCACGATCGTCGGGATGATGCACTCGTTCCGGCTGATTGGCGGCGACGGGCTCGTAAGTCCCGCCGGCGTGTCGGGCGGCATCGCACAAGCGCTCGTCGCGACTGCGATCGGCCTCGTCATCGCGCTCGTGTCGCTATTCGCATTCAACTATTTTTCGCGACGCGTCGACAGATTGATGGACGATCTCGAATCGTTCGCGAACGAACGGCTCGCCGAAATGCGGCTGGCGCGCGAACAGGCGGGGACGTCGTCATGAAACTGCGCCGCTCGCGCACATCAAGGCGCGGCCGTATAGAGATCATTCCAATGATCGACGTGATGTTTTTCCTGCTCGCGACATTCATGCTGACCTCGCTCGCGATGCAGCGTCTCGACGCGGTCGGGATCAATCTGCCGCGTGGACACGCGCAGCAGCTGCAGGCGGATCGCCCATTGACGCTGGCGATAAGCCGGACGAACCAGATCTTCGTCAATCAGCAACCGGTGTCGCTCGACCGCGTGAACGGTACCGTCGCACATCTGCTCGGCCGGAATCACGATATTGTGATCGCGGCGGACGACGGTGCAACGCATGGCATCGTGGTGCAGGCGATGCTTGAAGCCCGGCGGGCCGGGGCCGAGCATTTTCTCATCGCGGTTCATCGTGACTAGGCACGCGCTCGAATCCGGTTCGCGGCCCGATCGTTACGGGCGTCGGTTCGCGGGAGCCATCGCGCTCGCCAGCGTGATCTGGGGCGCATTTCTTGTGAGTTCGACGCGGCTATTCTCCGGCGACGAACCGGCTTCGCCCGCCCCGGATTCAATTCAGATGCAGGTGGTCGAACTGCCGCCAAGTGCGCCACCCACGACGCATGCGGAATCGAAAGCGGCACCAATGGAACACACCGTATCGAAGCCGGTGCCGCTACGGCCAGCGCAGGCGCTCGCGCCGGTTCGGCATGCCGCCGCCGTGAAGCGGTTCGATCCGGCTCCCCCGCACGACGCGCTGCCGACGCAACAACCGCTTGCGTCGACGGAGACACAAACCGCGCATGCGGCACTCGACGATGCGCGGTCTGCCTCTGCGACGAAAGCGGACTCCACCACGACTCATTCAGCCTCGGCGGGCAATGCGCAGGCACGTTTGATTTCGCAGCCGCTGCCCGAACTACCCGACGATTTGCGCGAGCAGGGATATCAGGCGATCGCGGTCGCCCGCTTTCTTGTCCACGCAGACGGCACGTTCGACATCGATCTTGTCAAACCGACGCAGAATCCTCGACTCAATCAAATCCTGCTCGAGACCCTGCGCCGATGGCGCTTTTTCCCCGCGATGGAAAACGGGCGTCCTGTCGAGAGCCAACAGGACGTGCGCGTGCATTTCAACGTGAATTGAGCGATTTGGGGTGCCCGCGCGCAGCAGGGGTATGCGCAAGCCTTCGCAGCAACGGCAAGGTGCAGCGCGTTGTCGCTGCGATCCGAGCCGACAGTCGATATTTGAGTGTGAATCCTGTCGGCTCCGGCCGTCACCAGGTAATTGAGCAGCCCCGAGAGGATGCCGCGTGCCGGACGACCGCCGCACTCGGCAAGTGGTTCGGCGATAGACCGATGCAAGCGCAGCCGAGCCGCTGGATCAACCGCTGGGAATGGTTGCGTCAGATGAGGAACGGCGAATCCCGGGGGCGTCCCGCCCGGGGGAAGTCTCGAAAGACGAACGTAAGCTAAGCCGGAGGTTGTATGCCTCCGTCGACTGGAGCCGCCAGCCATTGCGGCAAAGCGGGTGACGGCGCCGGCACGTGATGCAAGAGCCGATCGCAATACCCGCAAGCGGCGAAATGGACCGCGGGCGCATGATGTCCTGCGTCAGCCACGCGGCAATCAATCGCACTGCGAATTTCCGGTCAGTTCGCTCACTGCGTCCCCGACTGGTCCCGAGAAATACAGTCTGTCCAAAAGCTGTCCGAGACCCTCGATGCTGCAGACAACGAACGCGACCAGACCCGAAACCGACGTGATCGTCATGGACGTCAGGCCGCATGGTCACGGTCGAGCGTATCTGGCCGGGTCGGTGACGGGCGGCCGGGCAAGGTCTGTTTGGCGGGATTATCCCCATGACCGTGTAGGGGAAGGCGCGAATGAATCTATAAAAACGGCGTGTCATACTCGTACAGACGGTGGCAGGATTGTGCCAACGGCGATGTGCTCGTTCAGTGCCTGCGAACGCAGTTGCCTGAGCGATTCATGGCGCCGACTCCATCGGCAATCGCGTGCCGCCCCTACCTGGAGAAGACAATGAAATCGAACTTCAGCCGGCAGGCCCTGCTTGCCGCAGCCCTCGCCGGTGTAGCTGCGGCAGCCGTCGCGGCCACGCAGGAGGAACCAAAGGTGCAGTGCTATGGCATCGCCAAGGCCGGCCAGAACGACTGCGGCAGCAAGACGGGTGTGCATGGCTGTGCCGGCCAGGCAAAGGTCGACAACGACAAGGGCGACTTCAAGATCGTGCCAATCGGTACCTGCGAAAAACTGGGCGGCACGTTCGGCAACTGATGCCGTGCGTATCCCAGGGTGATCACCGCCATACCCGGGAGGTCACATGATCACGGTCGGTCCGGTTGCCGGCGCGGCATCCGGTATCGGTATCGGGCTGCGTCAGGCCCACTACGCTGACTTCCTCGAAGCACCGCCCGCGGTCGACTGGGTCGAGGTGCATAGCGAAAACTATTTCGGCGATGGCGGGTATGACCTGCACGTGCTCGACACCGTGCGACGCGACCTGCCGGTCAGCCTGCATGGTGTCGGCCTCGGGCTCGGCTCGGCCGCTGCGCTTGACGCCGAACATCTGGGCCGGCTCAAGCGGCTGGTCAAGCGGATCGAACCCGCGCTCGTTTCCGACCACCTGTGCTGGGGTGCGACGGCCGCTGGCCATCTGAACGACCTGCTGCCGATGCCGCTGACCGACGCAGCGCTCGCCCACCTCGCGGCGCGAGTCCACGAGGTTCAGGAGGTACTCGGCCGGCCGATCCTGCTCGAAAACGTTTCCACCTGGCTTCGGTTCGACGATGACCAGTACGGCGAAACGGCGTTCCTCGCCGAACTGGCTCGGCGTACCGGATGCGGCGTGCTGCTCGACGTCAATAACCTGTATGTGAACCAGTGCAATCACGGCGAGGACGCGATCGCATCGATGCATGCGTTGCCGCCCGGCGTGATCGGCGAAATCCATCTGGCCGGCCATCGCGCGACCGATATCGCCGTGATCGATGACCATGGCTCACGTGTTGCCCCTGCCGTGTGGAACCTCTACGAACATGCGCTGCGTCGTTTCGGCGAAGTGCCGACGTTGATCGAATGGGACACGGATATTCCGCCATTGAACGTACTGGTCGACGAGGCCCGGCTCGCGCGTGTCGCGCAATCTCGCGCAGGCCAGAACGGGCGACAGCAAATGAAGGCTGCGCCGAGGCAGGACGATTGATGGCCACGCCGCTCGAATCGCTCCAGCAGATCTTCGCGAACGCGCTCGACAATCCGGAGCAGGAGGCGCCCCTGCTCGCCCATCTGAAACCTTTGTCACCGGCGGCGACGAGGGCATCGGCTGCGATCAAGGGGAACACGTCACCTGAACCGCAGGTTCAACTCGCTGCTGATCCCGCCGACGCCCTGCGCCAGCGCCTGGGCCTCTATCGCGGCAACGTTCGCGCCCACTGGCGCGCGGCGCTCGCGAACGCGTATCCGGTGCTGCTGGCGCTCGTCGGTGGCGCCTACTTCGATGCGCTGTCACTTGCCTACACCCGTACGCATCCGTCCCGAAGCGGCGACCTCAATCGCTTCGGCGATGCGTTGCCGGCCTTTGTCGGCAATTACGAGCGAGACTCGCGGTTCCGGTATTTCGCAGACGTCGCTCGCCTCGAATGGGCGCTGCACATCGCCTGTTTCGCCGCTGACGTCACGACATTCACGCCGCAGCAATGGCTCGATCTCGGCGATGAGCGCCTGCTGGATACGCCACTCGCGGTGCATCCGGCATGCACGGCCATCGCGTCGGACCATGCCGTTGCCGACGTCTGGCGCGCACATCAGCCAGGCGGCGTCTTCCCGCAGCAACTCGACGTCCGTACGTGGAGTCTCATCGTGCGCCCGCGATGGCAACCCACGGTTCTCGCGCATTCCGAGGCCGCACACGCGGCCTTCATCGCACTGCAACGTGAAAAAACGCTGGCAGAAGCGCTCGACGCCGCGTTTGCGATCGATCCGGAATTCGATTTCGCCACGCAATGGCATGCGTGGATAGCGGCATCGGCGATTACCGGCACCGCCGCGAGCGCGGCCCAACAATCAGCTTGACCGGAGTGTTCGAGACGGCGAGCTGAACGCCGCTGTCGCCACGCTCATCGGGAGGGTGCACGTATTCGTTCGTCGGCCTTTGCATCGGGCAAGAACGATTCACGCGACTAAGCCATAAGCGCGCCCGCGATGTTAGGATTTGGCGGTTCCAGCCCCGTTTGTCCGGTGGCTGCGAATTCTGACCTTCGGATGTGTTGTCGTCGTGGTGAATTGTGACGCACTATTCGGTACCGGGCTGCTGGCGCTTTCCGCATTGGCGACGATGGAGCGGGCCTCGGCCCAGGAAAGCGCGCCTGCGGAAAGCCCTCACATGCATCATGGCGGTCACGGCAGCGCGCTTGCCGACGCAGCGGGCAATTGCATGTCGAAGGGGCAGGTCTGCGTGAGCCATTGCATTGGCCTTCTGGGCAAGGGGAACAAGGATTTGGCTGCCTGTGCAACCAGCGCGTCCCAAATGCTGTCGCTTTGCACCGCGCTGCAACAGCTTGCCAACCAGAACTCGCACTATCTTCCCGCGCTCGCCAAGGTCGCGCTGGACGCATGCACCGATTGCGAGGCGGAGTGCAAGAAGCACGCTGATAGCCACGAACCGTGCAAGGCATGCATGGAGTCGTGCCGCACGTGCGCCAATGCGTGCCGCGCAGTGCTCGCGACCTGAACCCCGGAGCGGATTCGTCGCTCCCCCCATCAGCAGAACCGCTTCCACCAGGCGGCCGCGATTGGCCGCCGCCTGCGCTTCGGCATCTTTGCGGGTATTTACTTAACGGAAAGTTCGAACATCCCCACGCGGATTTTCCGCATACTGTTTGCATCGACGTCTAGTTGGTGTGCCATGACCAGCCGCCGCCGTCAGAAAATCGGGGCTTTTCTGGGGATGCTCGCGATCCTGTTGAGCATGGTCGCGCCGACCGTCTCTCAGGTGCTTCGTGGTGCGCATGCCGATGTCCATGATCATTCCCATCATGGTCACCATGTGATGGCGGTCGGCCAACTCGCTCACGCCGGGCATCACGCCCACCATCACGGTTCCGATTCGTCGCTGCTTGGCGACGCATGCCCCTACTGCGGACTGATCGCACACTCGCCGGCTTTGCCCGGCACGATGGCGATTTCCGGCGTCGCGCCGCTGAAGGCCTCGTTCCGTTCGCCGGTCATCGCCGATGCGTTTCGCCCCTACACGGTTCTGACGCCGGTTCAGCCGCGCGCGCCCCCTGCCTGGTCCTGATCTTCGTTGACGCTTTCCCGCGATTCCAGCGACGTCGGCAAACGACGTGGCTGTGCTCGCGCGTACCTGCCCTGCATTGCCCAGCGCGGACTTCGGAGTCGGCCGGACGGCCTGCGGGGCGCGTCATAACAACATGTCCAGGACCGGATCATGCGAACCACTCTCAAACGGGGCGCCGCGGCGCTGTGCGCGCTCGCGCCGTGCCTCATTTCAGTCGATGCGTCGGCCCATGCCGTGGCCGGGAATCGCGTTTTTCCTGCGACGATGGCGGTTGACGACCCCGGCGTCGGGGACGAACTCAACCTCAACTTCGGCCACCTCCAGTCCTACACGGACGATGGTGACAAGCAGAACACCAACACGACGATGCTCGAATGGGACAAGCGGATCACGCCGAGCTTCCAGCTTTCCGTGACGGGCACCTACATCAACCTCAACGCGCCGAACGGCGGCTCGGCGCGTGGCTTCGACAACTGGCAGGTCGGCGCCAAGTACCGCTTCTACGTGAACGAAAAGCACGAGTTCATGGCCTCGATCGGTGCGTTCATGGAACTGGGCGGGACCGGCGCGCATTCGATCGCCGATCCGCATTCGGCCGTGACGCCGACGCTCTACTTCGGCAAGGGTTTCGGCGATCTGCCTGACAGCCTGAAATACCTGAAGCCGCTGGCGATCACGGGAACCGTCGGCCCGCGCCTGACGTTGAACAGCGCCGATCCGAACTCGCTGAGCTGGGGCGTCACCGTGCAATACAGCGTGCCGTATCTGCAAAGCCATGTGCAGGACATGGGGCTCGGAGCGCCGTTCAACAACCTGATCCCCCTCGTCGAATTTCCGATGAACACCTGCACCGCCAGTCCCTGTTCGGGCCACACGACCGGCACGATCAATCCCGGCGTGATGTGGGTCAATCGCTGGGGCCAGTTCGGCGTCGAGGCGCAGATTCCCGTCAATCATGCGAGCGGAACCGGCGTGGGCGTGCTGCTGCAGGCGCATCTCTACCTGGATGACGTGTTTCCCAACACGATCGGCAAACCGCTGTTCGGCAAAGGAGAATAGCGATGCGTCAATTCAAGCGCCTTCGGCGTGGCGCGTGCGCAGCAGCGATCGCGACGGCCATCCTGATGCCGGTCGTCGCCTTTGCGCATGTGTTCCCGCAAACGCAAACACCCTCGGCAGGCGCCGAAGTGCCGGCACCCGCCAAAGTGACGATCGTGTTCGACGGGCCGCTCGAACCCGCGTTCAGTTCGCTGACCGTCAGCAACTCGACGGACAAGCCCGTCAACACGGCCAAGGCCGTCATCGACCAGAACGACAGGAAGTCGATCAGCGTGGCGTTGCCGCCGTTGCCGCCAGACAAGTACACCGTGCACTGGGTGGCGGTGGCCGCGGACGGGCATCGCACGCATGGCGACTATTCGTTCAGGGTGAAGTAATGGAACCGGTCGCGCCATCCGCATCGATCGTGGTGGCCGCCCTCGCGAATGCGTCATTCGCATGCGCGGTGGGCGGCTGTCTGGCGGCAAGGATGTTGGACGACGCGCCGTCGCTCATGCGCCGCCGGTTGCAACACTTACACGTCGCTGACGGGCCCAGCTTCCGCGCACGACAACCAGGTGAACCTCGGCGCGGACTACGCGCTGTCGAAGCGCACAGACCGTATGCGCTGTTCGGCTAGCAGAAGGCGGCGGCAACACGCTCAACGCGAGCGCGTGCGACTGTGAAAGCCGCCGCGTCGGTCGGCTCGTACTGCGTGAACTCCGGCACCGATACGCAGGAACTCGCGGTCGTCGGGATTCGCCACAAGGTCTGATCGCAACGTCGCATCGCGCGAACCACGCAGGCGCGCACCATCGTGCGCGCTTGCGCCGTTTACGCTGTCGCGTTCCCAATCGAGACGTTCAGATCGACCTGGCGTTCGAACCGGGCGACGCGTTTGCCGTACGTCGAAACGCCGGCCTAATGCCGCCGCAATCCGCCACCCCCGCTCATGCCACCGAATGAATGCATGCCGCCGAATCCGTGGCCCCCGCCGCCGATGAACGGGCCATGGTGAAAGCCAGACCCCACCGGCATGCCGAAGTGGCGATGATCCATCCGGTTGAAGTGATCGACGTGATCGAAGTGGCGGAAATGACGGAACCGATCGACGAAGATGAAGCTCACGCCCGCGCCGATGAAAAGCGGCGGCCCCCAGTACCACGGATCGGGATACGGATAGGCCGCCGCCGGGTACCACAGCACGCTGCCGTCGTCGCTTTGCACGATCCGCCATGTGCCGTCGCTTTGCAGGCACGCCCGCCCCACGATTTGCTGTTCCGTGCCGTCGATGTTCGCTTGCGCGACGACCGCGCGGCAGTTTGTGCCGTAGTCCGGCAATTCGTCGTCCATTTGCGCAAGGACAGGCGCGGAAAGGCAAAGACAGACGATGCCAATTCCGAATCGAAACATGCTGCACATGATCGGCTCCCGCATTGTTGCCCCCGACCACTCGACCGCCGGTGTAACTGGCCGCACCCGGCACGTCGGTTTGCTTGCGCAAGATTCATCGCGCGGCGGTAACGGGCCGCCGCTTCGTATCGGGTCTCCTGACGGCTGAACGAAGCAGCACGCCCGGTTATTCCAGGGGTCGGGATGCGAATGAAGGAAGCGGGAACCGTCGGCAATCGTTGCCGCGGTGAGCGTCAAACCGGGCGTTTGACGACGTGGTAGACAGCCGCTGCCGTGACCCCGAATACCAGATGGGCCACCAGCGTGATCGCGCCGCGAACCGCGATGAACCACGGGAAGATCGCCGTGAAGGCGTGAAGGTTGACGCCGTACAGGATGAGTCCGAACGCGCCGCCTGCGAGAAGCGCGGCCCCGAGCGACATGTTCCGCACCACGATCGCCAGCACGGCCGCATAGGCAAGCGAGAGCGCGGCATGCACGAGCGTCGCGACACCCATGACGATCGGATCGAAGCCGGCGGACGAGCCGAGCACGCTGCGCCCCATCACGATGGCTGCCGTCAGGCGCGCGTCGCGAAGCAGGTTCCGGATGGCGTCATCGCCGGCGATCGACCAGAGCAGCAGCTCGATGACGGTCGACCCGACCGCCGCGCCAAACGCCGCCCAGAGAATCTGGACCGGACTGATTCGCTTCAATTGGCGCCCCCATGGCGACCGGCTGATACATCGACGCGGCGTGCGGCCCATCCGCGGCGATTACGATCGGGCAACGTGTACCCGCGATACCGACCCGGGCCGCCACGCAACGCTACGACGCCCCTTCGCAGTCCGACCAATACGCAAACGGATCGCGATGCTTGGGATAGTTCTCGTCAAGCCATTTCAGCAACGTCGCGCGGGCATTGTCCATATCGGCCTTCAACGACGAGGTCGTCAATTCGTGCACTTCGATGGACTTTTCCCGATCGATCACGAAGCAGTTCCAGTCGGGGCCATCGAGATCCGGATCGTCGGATGCCTTCGACGACTTGCCCCAGCCGAACCCCTTGCGGGCGTCGATGTAGTACCGCGGGTTCACTTTCAGGTACGACATCTCGCCGCCCTGCAGACTGCTCTCCGCGCGCAGCACGTCGTGTCCGTCGACGATCTGCGTGACTTCCGGAAGCCGGCGCGATCGCCATCCGGCAGGCAGCTTCGCGATGGCCTGAACGCTATCGTACGTCCCCCACTCGAGGCCCCACGCTTCGGCCATGCGCTTCATGAACGCATCCGCACCCGGGTAGCCGCGCAACTGGATTCTGGTCGACAGCGTCACTTCCACCCGGCCGTCGGCGTCGGTAGACACATCGTCCCCCGCCGCATCGAACGGATTGCCCGGGCGTGACGCGCTTTTCGCATCCGCCGGCGCAATGCCCGAGAACAACTGATCGAGCGCAGCACGCGCTTTCGACGACTTGTCTGGTCTGTTCATCGTGTACCTCCGGTGCATCCGAACGACTGCAAAATTGCTCGATTTACGTTCATCTCTCCAACCTCATCATTTTCCGCGGTCGCATTGTCGACGATCCCGCGGCCCATCTGTATGTATCCACGCACAGGCTTGGGGCGCGCCGCCGAAGCAGGCCCCCACGCCCACACAACCTAACCCTGTTCCCCCAGCGCCGCCCGCATCCGCTCCATCAACGCGAGCACCTCCGGCCGATTCTCCCCCTTCGCATGCACGAAGTGATACCGGAGCGGCGAATCGACCTCACGGCGGCTCACCCGAACGAGCGCGCTGCGCTTCAGATACGCGTCCGCGAGCGGCGTTCGCGCCAGCGCCACGCCGAGCCCGGCTTCGGCTGCCGCCAGCACCAGGTTGTAATCCTCGAAACGGCGATCCTGCGCCCGCGGCTTGAACGGAATGCCCAGCGACTCGAACCAGGTGCGCCATCCGGTCACGTCGGAATCGTGCAGCAGCGGCATCTCGAGCAGCGCGGCATCGCCGCGCCGGCGGCGCATCTTTGCCAGTTGCTCGGCGAGCCGCGGATGCGCGACCGGATAAAGCCGTTCCGGCATGAACGCGCGGGTTTCGAGCTGACGCCAGTTGCCGCGCCCATACCGGATCGACAGATCCGCTTCGCCGCCGGCGATATCGACGTTGCGAAGCTCGATGCCGAGTTCGATGCGCAACGCGGGTGCCTCGCTCTCGAGCGCCTGCTGCCGCTCGAGCAGCCAGAGCTGCGCGAATGCCGGCACCACACTCATCCTCACCAGCCGAGGCGTACGCGGCGAGCGCCACTGATCGGCCGCGCTGTCGATGATCGCGAACGCCTGTTCGATCCGGCCGACGAAGCGTTGCCCGTCCGGCGTCAGGCGCACGCCGCGAGCATGACGTTCGAACAGTGCCATGCCCAGCCAGTTTTCCACGGCGGCCACGCGCCGGCTGATCGCACCGTGCGTCACGCCGGAGACGTCGGCGGCCGCCAGGAACGAACCCTGACGCGCAACCGTACACACGGTCTCCAGGCTGGCGAGCGGCGGCCGCGGCCCAGGTGCCGGCGCTGCAAGCGGCAGCGCATCCGTCAGCTGACTTGCGCGCGCCGGACTCGCGGCTCGCCGCCGAACCGAGCTGTGAGTCATGGTCATATCTGAATGTTGATCTGTGCGCTAGCTTAACATCTCGCGACATCGCACCATTGCCGCATGAATACCCTTTCCTCATCGTCGTCGCGCGGCGCGCGACAACCGCTCGTCGCGGCAGGCGCGGTCGCGTTCACGATCATGTCGTGGGCCTCCGCATTCCCGTTCATCAGGATCGGCCTCCATGGCCTGGCGCCCCTGCAACTCGCGGCGGCGCGCTTTGCTACCGCCGCGTTGCTCGTGATCGCGTGGCTTGCGTGGCGACGGCCTCCGAGGCCCACGAAACGCGATGCGTTGCGCTTCGTGGCCTGCGGTTTCCTCGGCATCGCACTCTATAACGCACTGCTCAATACCGGCGAGCGGACCGTATCGGCCGGCGCGGCGAGTTTCATCGTGAACACGCTGCCGATCTTCACCGCGCTGCTTGCCGCGGTGTTTCTCGGCGAACGATTCAATCGGTGGGGGTGGCTCGGTTCGCTGGTCAGCCTCGCCGGCATCGGCGTGATTGCGCACGGGCAGCCGGGCGGGCTTGTCCTCGGCTCGGGGAGTACGCTGATTCTCGGCGCGGCCCTGTGTTCGGCGAGCTATTTCGTGTTGCAGCGGCGGCTGATTCCCGTATACGGCGCGCTGCCCTGCGCCGCGTACACGCTGCTGGCCGGTGCGCTGCTGCTCACGCCCTGGCTGCCCGGCGCGCTCGACTCGCTCGGCGGCGCGTCGCACGACACGACGCTGGCGGTATTGATCCTCGGCGTATTTCCCGCGGCACTCGGTTACGCGACCTGGACCTTCGCACTCGGCTACTTCGGTGCGGCGCGCGCCGCCAACTTTCTCTATCTTACGCCAGCTGTTGCAACAGCCCTGTCGATGATGCTGACGGGCGAGCGGCCCGGCATCGAGACGGTATGCGGCGGCCTGCTGGCGATTGCAGGCGTGATCCTGGTCGCCTTGCGCGGGCGGTCGCAGCATCGCGATCGCAACGCGTAACGTCACCTGCCCGTCGAGCCAGAAGCGGACAGGCCCAGGCGAACTCCGGCATCTGCGAAGCCGAATGTATTGTCCGGGCCGTACGCCTGCGCCAATTCGTTGATGCCGGCAGGCTTGACCGTTAGTTGCGCTCGGCAGATGTCGCACTCGATAAAGCTTCTCCATGAATCCGGCTGCGCGATGGCGAGCATCCAAACTGTGCAGACAAATCGACCGAACAGTTTCCGACTGACCGCACATCAGTGTCCATGGCTTCGCCTCTGCGACCCGACGAATAATGGATGCGGCCGTAAGGCCATCGACAGCGAATCGCAGCCTTTGGCCCGCTGCGGTGCATGATTTCCGGCAACCGGCACCCTGGCAATCCGGGCGCCGAACCGTGCCGCGCCGCCCGCTACGCGATTCGCCGCAGCGCGCCAAATCGGCTTCGGATATATTCATACGAATTGCATGGCGTCAGACGCGGGGCACTCGCTCGCCCGGGCGGCATGCAAGCGATGCCCATGACGGGTACGGAGACTCGTCCGATCGCCCCGGCCCGCAGCCGGCCGGTCGAGACGTCAATAGAAAGACATTCAATTCGGAGATGGCAGATGGAACGAAGCACTGTCGGCATGCGCTGCAAACCCCTGATCACCGTCGCACTGGCCGCCGCCGCGTTCGCGGCCGCGTCGGGCGCGATGGCCGACCAGGTCGTGAAGATCGGCAGCGTGGAACCGACGACGGGCGGCATCTCGCACCTCGGCAAGGACAACGAGAACGGCGCGCGCCTCGCGGTCGAGGAAATCAACGCGAAGGGGCTGACGATCGGCGGCAAGAAGGTCACGCTGCAGCTCGACGCACAGGATGACGCGGCCGACCCGCGCCAGGCCACCCAGGTCGCGCAGAAGCTCGTCGACGACAAGGTCGTCGCCGTCATCGGCCACCTGAACTCGGGCACGTCGATCCCGGCGTCGAAGATCTACAGCGATGCAGGGATCGTGCAGATCTCGCCGTCGGCCACGAACCCGACCTACACGCAGCAAGGCTTCAAGACGACCTACCGCGTCGTCGCGACCGACGCGCAGCAAGGTCCGGCGCTCGCGAGCTACGCGCAGGCGAAGGGCGTGAAGAGCGTGGCGGTGATCGACGATTCGACCGCCTATGGCCAGGGTCTTGCAAACGAGTTCGAGAAGAAGGCGAAAGCGCTCGGCCTGAAGGTGCTGTCGCACGATGCGACCAACGACAAGGCGGTCGACTTCCGCGCGATTCTGACGAAGGTCAAGGGCGAGAACCCGGACGCGATCATGTACGGCGGCATGGACGCCACCGGTGGCCCGCTCGCAAAGCAGGCGAAGCAGCTCGGCCTGCGCGCGAAGATCCTGTCCGGCGACGGCGTGTGCACCGACTCGCTCGCCGAACTGGCCGGCCCGGCGGCAGACAACGTGCTGTGCTCGCAGGCCGGCGCCGCGCTCGAGAAGATGCCGGGCGGCGCGGCGTTCCTCGCCAAGTATCAGAAGCGCTTCAACCAGGGTATCAAGTTCGATGCGCCGTTCGCGTACGACGCGGTCTACATCGCGGTTGACGCGATGAAGCGCGCGAACTCGACGGACCCGGCGAAGATCCTCGCGGCGATGCCGTCGACGAAGTATGAAGGCGTGATCGGCACGACGACGTTCGACGCGAAGGGCGACCTGACGCACGGGATCATCTCGATCTACGGCTACAAGAGCGGCAAGAAGACCTTCCTCGACCAGGTGAAGATGTAACGCCCCGCGACGCCGGCACGACGGGAACGCCATCCGTCGGCGCCGGCGCCGTGCGGTGCCGATTCAAGTTTTGCGGAGATGAAGCGACATGTGTGCAATGGCGTATGCGGAATTTCAACAGGAGTTGAAGAAAGCGCAGTTGACGGCTCGGGAATTCGCCCGCCTGATCCGGATGAACGAAAGCTCCATCACGAACTATTCGAGCAAGGGCACCGTCCCTTCCCACCTCGCGGTCATCGCGACCCTGATCGGCGCGCTCGCCGCGCACGAGATCGATTTCCGGCACGTCATCGGTAAAACGGGTATCGAGCCGAAACGGCCGCGCGGCGTCGGTGCGTTTCCGGCAGCGCGCAAGCCGCGTGTGCGGAAGACCGCGAAAGCCGGCTCCTGAGCCAGGACGGGCGTCAGTCGCGGCATCGCACGTGTCGCTCGATCCGGCACGCGCCCGATACCGTCACGCCTGCTGCCGCGCCACACTCGCGGCCCACCCGTCACCCCGCCGCACGCACGTGATCGAGCAGCGCCTGCAGCGGATGACGCACCTGCCGCGCGGACATGCGCTTCACCTGGCTGCGGCACGAATACCCGGTCGCCAGCGCTTCGCCCTCCTCTTCCGGCGCATCGACATGCGCGGCCCACGATTGCGCATAGATCGCCTGCGACGTCTGCAGGTTGCGCGCCTCGTGCCCGTAGGTCCCCGACATCCCGCAGCAGCCGGCCGCCTGAACCGCCAGGCGCAGCCCGCGACGCGCGAACACCTGTGTCCACTGCTTGCCGCTGTCCGGCGCGTTGGTTTTCTCGGTGCAATGCGGCAGCAGCCGATACGGTGCCGATACGCCGTCCGAACCCGCGCCCGCCGCTGCCTCCGGCAGCGCGTGCAGCAGCCACTCCTGCGGCAGCGCGACCTTCGGCACGTCGGCGAGCCCCGTCACCTTCAGGTATTCCTGCCGATACGTGAGCGTCATCGCCGGATCGAGGCCGACCAGCGCGACGCCTGAGCGCGCGAGCGCGGCCAGTTGGGTCGCGTTGCGAATCGCCGCCTGCTCGAACGCGCGAAGGAAGCCCTGCACGTGCAACGCCTTGCCGTTCGGCGCGAGCGGCGCGAGCCACACCTGGAAGCCCACGCGCGCGGCCAGCTCGATCAGCGTCGCCAGTTGCTCGGTATCGAAATAGCGCGTGAACGTGTCCTGCACGATCACGACACTGCGCGCGCGCTGCGCATCGCTCAGCGCGGCGAGCGCCTGCGGATCGGCCGGCCGCACGTTCCACTGCCGGAGCACGGCCGCGAGGTCGAAGCGGCTCAGCAGCGGGCTGTCGACCATGCCGACGTGCCGCTCGAGCAGCATGCGCACCCAGCCGGCGCGCATCAGGCCGTTGTACAGCGCGGGCACGCGCGCCATCCACGGCATCGTGAATTCGAGCGAGCCGATCAGGTAGTCGCGCAGCGGCCGCAGGTAGCGCTGGTGATACAGCTCGAGAAAACGCGAACGGAACTCGGGCACGTTGACCTTGACCGGGCACTGCCCCGCACACGACTTGCACGCGAGACAGCCGGCCATCGCGTCGTACACCTCGTGCGAGAAGTCGGCTTCGCCGCTGCGCGCGGCGCGGCTGTTGCGCCAGCGGGCAACGAGGCCACGCATGAACGGCTGCCGCGCGCGCGCCGCCGCGACGACGTCGATGCCGGCTTGTCCTTGCAGACGCAACCATTCGCGCATCAACGACGCGCGCCCCTTCGGCGACTGCACGCGTTCGCGCGTCACCTTCCACGACGGACACATCGCGTCGTCCGGATCGAAGTTGTAGCACGCGCCGTTGCCGTTGCAGTGCATCGCCGTGCCGTAGCTCTGCCACACGCGCTCGTCGATCTGCCGGTCGTGGTCGCCGCGCGTCGGCACTTCATCGATCTTCAGCAGCCGCAGCGTGTTGTCCGGCGGCGTCGCGATCTTGCCCGGGTTGAACTGGTTGTGCGGATCGAACGCGGCCTTCAGCTGCTGCAGCGACGGATACAGCTCGCCGAAGAACGCCGGCGCATATTCGGAGCGCACGCCCTTGCCATGTTCGCCCCATAACAGGCCACCGTGCCGCCGCGTGAGTTCGGCCACCGCGTCCGACACCGGCCGCACCAGCGCGGCCTGCCGCGGGTCCTTCATGTCCAGCGCCGGGCGCACGTGCAGCACGCCCGCGTCGACGTGACCGAACATCCCGTACTGCAGCCCGTGGCCGTCGAGCAGCGCGCGGAATTCGGCGATATACGCGGCGAGATTCTCGGGCGGCACCGCAGTGTCCTCGACGAACGGTTGCGGACGCGCCTCGCCCTGCACATTGCCGAGCAGGCCGACCGCGCGCTTGCGCATCGCGTACACGCGCTTCACCGCATCGTCGCCAGTTGCGAGCGTGTGCCCCAGCCGCTCGACGCTCGTGTCGGCGCGCAAATGCTCGACGAACGCGCGCACGCGCGCATCGACGTCGTCGGCATCGCCGCCGCTGAATTCGATCAGGTTGATGCCGAGCGTCGGACGCGCGTCGTCCTGCGGAAAATACTCGGCCACGCTGCTCCACACGAAATCCTTCATCGCAAGCATCAGCACCTTCGAGTCGACCGTCTCGATCGACAGCGGCTTGAGTTCGAGCAGCGCACGCGCATCGCGCAGCGCGTCCATGAAGCCGGCGTAGCGCACGTTGACCAGCACCGAATACTTCGGGATCGGCAGCACGTTGAGCTTCGCCTCGACGACGAAGCCGAGCGAGCCCTCGGCGCCGCACAGCACGCTGTTCAGGTTGAAGCGGCCATCTGGTTCGCGCAGGTGCGCAAGGTCATAGCCGGTCAGGCAGCGATTGAGCTTCGGAAACTTCGCTTCGATCAGCGCGGCCTTCTCGTCGCTGATGCGGCGCGCGGTGCGATACACCTTGCCGATGCGGTCCTGCCGCGCGCAGCGGCGCTCCAGTTCGTCGTCCGCGAGCGCGTCGCTGTGCAGCTGCTCGCCGCCCATCAGCACGAAGTCGAGCGCGAGCACGTGGTCGCGTGTCTTGCCGTACGTGCAGCTGCCCTGCCCGCTCGCGTCGGTGTTGATCATCCCGCCGACCGTCGCACGGTTCGACGTCGACAGCTCGGGCGCGAAAAAGAGGCCATGCGGCTTCAGCGCGGCGTTGAGCTGGTCCTTGACGACGCCCGCCTGCACGCGCACCCAGCGCTCGTCCGCGTTGATTTCCAGAATCCGGTTCATGTTGCGCGACAGATCCACGACCACACCGTCGGTCAGCGACTGCCCATTGGTGCCCGTGCCGCCGCCGCGCGCCGCCACCGCGACGTCGCGGTGCGCGGGCTCGGCCAGCAGCCGGGCCACCAGCCGGACGTCGTCCGCATGCGCGGGACAGATCACCGCTTGCGGCAGGCGCTGGTAGATCGAGTTGTCGGTGGCCTGAACCGTCCGGTCCGCATGGTCCGCGCGGATTTCCCCGGCAAATCCGGCCGCCTGCAGCGCGGCGAGAAAGTCACGGTACGCGTTCGCGGGCGGGCTGGCGGGACGGGGCAACGGGGCGATCGACATGGGGTAAAAGCGCAAGGTGGACGAACCGGTATGCTCGCGTGCTCGGAAACATGAGTTTTGAGCAAGTTTCCGCGCGACCGGGAATTCCAGTATCTTTGGAACTTCCGCGAGAAACAAACGAATTCTCATCCGGTGAATATTGCATAAAACTCATGAATTACCGTCGTCTCACCCCATCGATGTCGCTGCTGCTCGTGTTCGAGGCAGCCGCGCGGCACGAAAGCTACACGCGTGCTGCCGAGGAACTGTCGCTGAGCCAGAGCGCGATCAGCCGGCAGGTCCAGACGCTCGAGGATCAACTCGGCGTGCCGCTGTTCCGGCGCGAGGGCCGTTCCGTGAAGCTGACCGAAGTCGGGCGCCGCTACTTCGTCGAGCTGAGCGGCGCACTGGGGCGCATCCGCGGCGCGACGCTGCAGGCGATGTCCCACCAGGCGGGCGCCGGCACGCTGCGGCTCGCGACGTTGCCGACGTTCGGCTCGAAATGGCTGCTGCCGCACCTGCATGACTTCTACGCCGCGCATCCGGGCGTGACCGTGCACCTTCATTCGCGGATCGGCGCGATCGATTTCCTCAACGACGACCTCGACGCAGCCATCACCGTCGGCGCGGACGACTGGCCCGGCCTGCACGCGCATCGGCTGTACAACGAGTTCCTGATCGCGATCGCGAGCCCCGACGCGGGCAGGCGCCGCAAGGCCGAAGCACGCACGCCGGCCTGGGCCGCGCAGCAGACGCTGCTGGGCGTAACGAGCAACCAGCAGGCGTGGGCCGAATGGTTCTCGCACTATCGGCTCGACCATCGGCAGATGCGTATCGGCCCGAGCTTCGAGCTGACGTCGCACCTGATTCAGGCCGTGCGGGCCGGTATGGGGATCGGGCTGGTGCCGAAGGTGCTGGTGGAAGACGAACTGAGCCGCAACGAGCTCGTGTCGATCGGCGACGCGATTACCAGACAGCGCAGCTATTACCTCGTCTATCCGCCGGGGAACGAAACGCTGCCGTCGCTCGTCGCGTTCCGCGAATGGTTGCTGAAGTCGTGCTGAAACACCGCGGGTCAGGCCGCGATCCGATGATCGCCGGTCACGCGCGCCATTCGTAGAGAATCTGCTCGGCGAGGTAGTCGCACGGCGCACGCGCGGACTGCGCACTGCGCGCAAGCACGACCTCGAGCTCCCCCAGCGGCGGCAGCCCATGGCCCTCCGAAAGCTGAACAAGATGATCGGGAATGCAGCAACGCGCCAGCGGCGCGACGGCGAGCCCGGCCTCGACCATGCTGAGCAGCCCGAGGTAGCTCGGGCTTTCATACGACATCCGGAACGGGATGCGCTGCCGGTTCAGCGCCTTGATCGCGTGATCGCGCGCCATGCTGCCGCCGTGCGTGAAAAAGGCCACCGGCAGCGGCCGCTCTTCCCAGACGTTCCGTTTCGGCGACCCGGTCCAGACGATCGGCTCCATCCGGATCAGCTCGCCGGTCACGCCCTTGATCCGCGTGAGACACGCGAGGTCGACCGTGTTGTCCTTCAGCATCGGCACGAGTGCGCTGCTCGGCTGGCCGATCACGCGCACTTCCACACGCGGGTGCATCGCGGCGAATTTGCCGAGCACCTGCGGCAGCAGCGACGAAATGTAGTCGTCCGGCACGCCGATCGTCACGCGGCCGCGGATCTCCGGGCGCACCACCGACGCCCACGCCTCGTCGCGCATCGCCAGCATCCGGCGCCCGTATTCGGCGAGCGTCCTGCCGTCGTCGGTGGCCGTCACGTTGCGCGTATCGCGGATGAAGAGCGGCTTGCCGAGCGCATCTTCCAGCGCCTTGATCTGCATGCTCACCGCCGACGGCGACCGATGCACGGCCTGCGCGCCCTGCGCGAACGATCCGGATTCCGCAACTGCCACCACCATCGCCAGCACATCGAGGTCGAGCTTTTTCATTTCATTCAGATAATCTGATCAATCAATTCAGTTTATCCCGTTTTACTGTTTGCCTCCACGGTCGGACAATGAATCCCGTCAGCACTCGTTGCAGGAAGCGGAAAACATGCATATGTCCGGATCGCTCTACGGATTTCTCGCCATCGGCGGCATGCTCGCGGTCACGCCGGGGCCGAACATGGTCTACGTGATGTCGCGCTCGATTGCGCAAGGGCGCGCGGCCGGGCTCATTTCGCTGGCCGGCGTGATGATCGGTTACCTGTTCTACATGTTCGGCGCGGCGTTCGGCATCACGACGCTGTTCATGAGCGTGCCCTATGCGGGCAGCGTGCTGGGCGCGATCGGTGCGGCCTACCTGCTGTATCTCGCATGGCAGGCGGTCCGGCCCGGCGGCCGTTCGCCGTTCGAGGTGCGGACACTGCCGAACGAGCAGCCGCTGCGGCTGCTGGCGATGGGCGCGACGACCAGCGTGCTGAATCCGAAGCTCGCGATGCTGTTCGTGTCGCTGCTGCCGCAATTCATCGACTACCGGCAAGGCAGCGTGTTCGGCCAGTCGCTGTTTCTCGGTTCACTGCTGATCGCCGCGTTCGCGTCGGCAAACGGGCTCGTGGCGATCTGCTCGAGCAGCATCGCGAAGTTCCTGCACGGGCGCCCGATGCTGCTGCTCGCGCAGCGCTGGGCGATGGGTCTTATCCTCGGCGGCCTCGGTGTGCAGATGGTTGTCGATGCATCGAAGATGGCGGGTGTGGCGTAATGGCCGCGCGCATGTCTGACATGAAATCGGCCAGCCGGCGCTTCACTGCCGGCCGTCACGCACATCAAGCTTTGAACGCGCCGTCGATGCAGCGCAATCACTTCGTCAGCAGTTCGGCTTCCAGCTCGCGCAACCGCTCCGGAAACCGGACGCGCAGCACCAGGAACCACCCGAGCCCGATCGCCAGCAGCGCGACGAACACATAAGGCAGCCATGCGTAGACGCCTTCCGGCACCGGATACACGCTGCCGGCGAGCGGAATCGCGAGCAGCACGACCGCAACGACGCTGATCGCCACGTGCCGCGCGCGAAGCTTGCGCTGCCGGTGCAGATAGAGCGGCGCGCCGATCGCGACCAGCACGTAGGCGAGCAGCCAGCCATACGTTGCGATCGAGCTGAGATAGCCGTACGAATCGAGCAGCGCCGTGCCCCGCGCCGTCGACACCAGCGCGGTCGCGAGCGCCAGCGCCGCAATCAACGCGACTGCGACGTGCGGCGTCGCATTCGTCTCGTGCGCACGCCCGGTCGACGCATGCAGCACACCCTGCCGCCCGAACGTGTAGACGATCCGCGCCGCCGCATTGATCGACGAGAAGAACGCCGCGAAGAAGCTCAACGCCACCCCCGCGTCGATCAGCACGCCGATCCACCCTGCGCCCAGTCGATGCGCCAGCACCGCGAGCGGGCCGTCAACGCGGTCGAGCGGCGGCGTCTGGCCGTGGAACGCGCTCACCATTCCGTATGCGCCGATCACGAACAGGATCGCGGGCCCGACCACGCTGATCAGCACCGCGCGCGGAATCGCGCGAAACGGATCGCGCGCCTCGGCGCCGAGCACGGTCGCGCTCTCGAAACCCGTGAAGCTGAAGAACGCGAGCACCATCCCGAGCTGAAGCTGCGTCGGCTTCACGCCTTCGAGCGTCAGCTGTGCGCGATCGACCGGATGCGTGCCGAACGCGATCGTCGCGATCACGACACCGGCGATCAGCAGCAACGTCGCGAGTTCGACGAGCAGCGTGAAGCGCGTGGAAAGCCGGATGTCGCGAAACGCGATATACCACGCGGCGAACGCGGTCACGATCGTGAGGCCCAGCACCGTGCCGACCGGCGTCGCGCTGCCGAGCAGCCCCGTTTCGCGGCCGAGCACGAGAAACGTGTTGATCGTCCCCTGCAGGATGCCCGCTGCTGCCACCGCATAGGCAATCAGCAGCGACCAGCCGCAGATGGCGCCCCAGATCGGTCCGATGCCGGCCGACACGTACGCGTACAGCGCGCCCGGCGACGCCGAATCCCGCGCGAACACCGAGATGCTCCACGACGAGAACAGCAGCGCAACGATGGCGAACACGTATGCAAGCCACGTGCCGTTACCGGCCGTCGCGAATACGGCAGGGATCAGCACGCCGATCCCGCCCGACACGCCGACGAGCCCGATCGATTGCGCGATCAGTTCGGGCAGGCTCAGGTAGTTGCGCCGCAGGCCGCCCGCCTGCGGCGCGGCGTCTTGCGCAGGGAGCGCCCGCGCGGATGTTGCTGGATAACTCATCGATTTGTCTCGTCAGGGATGAACCGGTGCGGAGTGCGCCGCGTCGGCGTCGGCGGCTGCCCGTCAATTCCAGGAATGGCGCGCAGGCTTCACGCCGTTGAGGTAGTAGTTGCCGATCGCGTGGTACTTCCAGCGCACCGGGTCGTGCAGCGTGTGCACGCGCGCGTTGCGCCAGTGGCGGTCGAAGTTGTATTTCGCCAGCGTCGATTTGCTGCCGCCGAGTTCGAACAGCTTGCTCGCGGCAAGCAGCGACACCTCGGTCGTCGCGATCTTCGCCTCGCCGACCGCGATAGCGGCCTGCGCGACCGCCTCCTCGCCCGGCTCGTGCTTTGCCGCGTCGACGAAGCGCCCCGAGCGCGCGAGCAGCGCTTCGGCCGCATGCAGGCGGTACGCGATATCGCCGATCTGCGCGACCGTCAGCGGGTCCTCGCTCGCGCGTTCGACGCCGCTGTCGATCCACGGGCGCGCATGCTGCCGCACGAACGCGATCGTGTCCTGCAGCGCGGCGCGCGCGATGCCGAGGTCGATCGCGGCGGTCGTGATCTGCGCGAACGGGCCCGCGATGGTCGGGCGGTCGTACGAACGCTGCGTGTGGAAGATCTCGAACGGGCTCACGCGCACGTTCTCGACGATCACCGTGCCGCTCGCGGTCGTGCGTTGCCCGAAGCCGCTCCAGTCGTCCACCACGGTCAGCCCCGGCGCGCCCTGCCGCACGAACGCGAGCACCGCCTGGTCCGACTCGTCGAGCGCGAGCACCGGAATCCAGTGCGCGAACAGCGTGCCGGTCGAATAGAACTTGCGGCCGTTCAGCACGAACGCGTCGCCGTCGCGGCGCACGCGCGTCTGGATATCGAGCACATTCTTGCCGCCGGCCTCGGAAAACGCATTGCCGTAGCGCGTGCCCTTCAGAACGAGATCGAAGAAGAAGCGCTTCTGCGCGTCGCTGCCTTCGAGGCGGATGTCCTCGATCAGGCAGTAGTGGTTCTGCGGGATCTGGCCGACCGACGGGTCCGCCTGCGACACGATCGCGATCACTTCGGAGAGCGTCACGCTCGACACCTCCGCGCCGCCGTATTCGCGCGGGACGGTGATGCCCCACAGGCCGCTCGACGAGAACAGTTCGATCTCGTCGAACGGCAGTTTCCGCTCGCGGTCGCGCAGCGCGGCGTGCTCCGCCAGTCGCGCCGCGACCTGGTGCGCGACGTCGATCGCTTCGGCGTCGGAGCCGATGACGGGAACGGACGTAGCGCCCGCTTGCGATTGCGTGTTTTCTTCGATGATTTCCGTCGACATGTAATTTCCGGCAAAGCCCATGAATCGGTTGGCGACGCCGTGCAGGCAGCCGCCGACCTCCTGTTTCGAGATCCGAAACGTCAAACCGGGTACGCACACGATGGTCGCCGCCGGCGCACCCTTCGATCGCCCGGCGCGGCCCGCGTGACCGCCTGCGACTCGCTGGCCGCCTACATCACGCGGCGACTGCCTGCTGCTGCTGCGCCTCGAGTTCGCGCACGAGCGGCAGCACGCTCTGGCCGAAGTACTCGACTTCCTCGATGAAATGCAGGAACCCGGCGAGCACGAGATCGACGCCGATCGCCTTCAGCGCGACGATCCGCTCGGCGATCTGTTGCGGCGTGCCGATCAGGTTCGTGCGGAAACCGTCGTTGTACTGCACGAGATCCTCGAACGTGGATTTCGCCCAGTTGCCCTCGCCTTCCGGCGACGCCTTGCCGGCTTCCTTCGCCGCATCGCCAAACGCGTGCACGGCCTCGACGTGCGCGTGCCGGACGATGTCGTCGAGCACGGCCCGCGCCTCTTCCTCGGTGTCGCGCGCGATCACGAACGCGTTGACGCCGATCCGCACGCGGTGGTTGTTTGCGGCGGCCTTCGCTCGGATGTCGTCGATCTGCGCCTTAAGGTTCTCCGGTGTATTGCCGTTCGTGAAGTACCAGTCCGACACGCTGGCCGCGTTGTCGCGCGCCGCACGCGAACTGCCGCCCTGGAAGATCTCCGGGTGCGGTTTCTGCACGGGCTTCGGGCTCAGCGTGTAATCGTTGAAGCGGTAGAAGTCGCCCTTGAACGTGAAATTGTCCTGCGTCCAGATGCCCTTCAGCGCCTGAATGAACTCCTTCGAACGCCGATAGCGCTCGTCGTGCTCGAGCCACGGCTCGCCGATCGCAGTGAATTCACCCTTGAACCAGCCGCTGACGACGTTGATCGCGATGCGTCCGTTCGAAATGTGGTCGATCGTTGCGAGCTGCTTTGCGACCACGGCCGGATGCCACGGCCCCGGCAGGATCGCCGCGAGCACCTTCAGCTTGGTGGTCGCGTGCAGCAGCGCCTGGCTGAACGAGACCGACTCGTGCTGGTGTTCGGCGCCATAGCCGGCCGTGAAGCGGATCTGGCTCAACGCGTAGTCGAAGCCGGCCGCCTCGGCCGTGCGCGCGAGCTTCTGGTTGTATTCGAGGCTCCAGTCGGTACGCTGCTCGATCGTGCTGACGACGAGTCCGCCGCTGACGTTCGGCACCCAGTACGCGAATTTGACGCCGTCGGCCGGAGATTTGTGAATGCTCATGAGAGGTCCTGATCGAAGGGGGAAACGAAAGACGGGCTATGCGGCCGCGGCGGCAACCGTTCGCGGGCGCAGTTGCGGCACCGCACGGCCCACCGCGAGCGCGATGCGTGCGCGCAATGCGGGGTTCGCGAATTCGTCGTGGTCGAAATCGCTTTCGGCTACGTACTCGCCGATCTGCAGCGTGCGTGACGGACGTTGCAGGCCGCCCGATAGGGCGACCACGCCGAGGGTGTTGCTCATGCCATGCGTTCCCGTTGTCGAGCCGCGCGTTGCCGCGCCGATACGGTGTCGGGTTCGCAAGGAGCGTGCCATTGTCGACGGATGCGCGATCGTGAATATCATCTGCATCACGAAGTTTTATTCAATCGCCCGTCGGGCAAGGCTTACGCGGGTAAATAGCCCGTCATGGAAAGCGTTTCACCAATCGCATCGCATCGATATTCCACTGCGCGATGAACCGGCGGAAACACCTTTGCTGATGCGCTGCTGCTCAATCAGCAGTTTCGTGCCCTTCGTTCGTCGGACCGCTGCGACCGGACACCGTTGCATCCTGCACAGCAATCCGGCTTTCGTTATCAGAAATCGATGTTTCCCGTCCGGCCCAAAACACTGAACACTCCGATGATCAGGCAGCAACCGGACCGCGGCGCCAGTCGACGCTGGTTCGAACCGTTCGATCGACTCACGCCTTCATCGCCATGACTTCCCTGTTTGCAACGCCGCGTCCTGTCAATCTTCGTGTCGTCACCGCGCAGCCGGACGAATCGCGCAGCGCGCCCGTTCTCGAGCGCTCCACGCACCATGTACGGGCCCGCGCCCGCGCGCCCGTGTTCGTCGACCCGCGTTCGCTCGCGCTGCTCGAACGCGTGCGGCTCGTCGCGCCGAGCGACGCAAACGTGCTGATCGTCGGCGAGACCGGCACCGGCAAGGAATTGATCGCGCGCCAGGTGCACGACGGCAGCCATCGTTGCGGCGGCCCGTTCGTCGCCGTGAACTGCGGCGCGCTGTCGGACACGCTCGTCGACAGCGAACTGTTCGGTCACGAGAAAGGCGCATTCACGGGCGCGGTCGGCGCCAAGCCCGGCTGGTTCGAAGCCGCGAACGGCGGCACGCTGTTTCTCGACGAAATCGGCGATCTGCCGCTGTCGATGCAGGTCAAGCTGCTGCGCGTGCTGCAGGAGCGCGAGGTCGTGCGGCTCGGCTCGCGCACGGGCATTTCGATCGACGTGCGCGTAGTGGCCGCGACCAACGTCGACTTGCAGCAGGCGGTGATGGACGGACGGTTTCGCGGCGACCTGTTCTATCGGCTCAATGTCGTGCGGCTCGACGTGCCGAGGTTGCGCGAACGGCCGGGCGACATCCTGCCGCTCGCGCGCCACTTCTTCGACGAGTACCGCAGCCGCCTCGGCCATGGGCCGCGCAGCATCGACCCGCGCGCGGCGCGCCGGCTCGAAGCACATTCGTGGCCCGGCAATATCCGCGAACTGGAGAACGTGATCCATCACGCGCTGCTGGTGAGCCGCCACGATGCGCTGCAGGACACCGACCTGAACCTGTCGTCGTCATGCGTGCCGGCCGTGGCTGCCGGTGTGCGGGAAGCGGCGGGCCGCGTGCCCGCTCAAGAGGCGCTCGAACTGGCACTGTGCGCGCTGTTCGACGAGTCGCACGAAAACCTGTTCGAACGCATCGAGGATACCGTGATGCGGGTCGCGTTCGATTTCAGTCACCGCAACCAGATCCAGGCCGCGCGACTGCTCGGCATCAGCCGGAACGTGTTGCGTGCGCGGCTGATTCGCGCGAAGGCGATCGCGGCGGTCAAGTAAGCGCGATCGCGCGGCTGCATGCGGTGCCGCGAATCGGCAATGCGGGCGGCGGACGCTTCGGCTCGTCGCAATTCATCGCCGACATGCGCTGGCGAAGCCGATGCGCCACTCGCCTCCGCAACGGCGAGCAGCGCGTGGTCCGGCCGCTCGCCGTGCGGTACGCCACTATTTCCCGATGCCGCCCGTCACGCCGCCGAGCAACGATGTAACGGGCGCGAGCGGATTCGCCGAGGAACCGGCTCCGCCCGCCGCGCCACCGAGCGTGCCGGTAATCGTCGACACGAGATTCGTCACCGGCGCCAGCGGGCTCGCCGCACCGGCACCGTTCGTGCCGCCGAGCGCACCGGTCAGCGACCCGAGCGGCGTCGAGCCGAGCCCCGACAGCAAGCCGCCGAGCGGGCCGGACGCGCTCGAACCGTTCGACGGACCGTTCTGCACGGTGGCAACGGAAGCGCCCGCGAGACTCACGATCAGCCCGGGAATCGGCGCGACGCCGTTCGGACCGTTGTAGTTCACGAGTCCACCCGCGTTCGTGACGGTATTGCCGACTGCGCCGACGAGCGCCGCCACCGACCCGAAGGCCGGTTGTGACGAAATGGATCCGATCCGCGAGCCCGTCGTCCCCAGCGCGCTGCCGACCTGCCCGAGCAAGCCGGCCACCGGCTGCCCGAGGCCCGCGGTCGCGCCGATCTGCTGCGTCGCCTGACCGGCCGTGATGACCAGCGGCGTAACGGCCGAACTGAGCGGCTGCGTGACCTGCTGCACGGCGCCCGATGCCAGTGTCGCGCCGACCGTGTTGCCCGCCGCGCCGAGTCCGCCGGCCACGGTGTCGAGCACCGCGCCGACGGGTGTCGTCACCGGCGCGAGCGGCCCCGAGCCGAGCGCGCGGACGGTCTGCGCGAGGCCCGCAACCGGATTCGCCGTCGCGCCGACGACGTCGCCGAGGCCGGCGACCGTCGTACCGACCGGGTTGGACGTCGAACCGATCTTGCCAAGCCCTTCGCTGAGCGCGTTGGCCGCGGCGCGCGTAATCGTGCTGACGCTCGAGATCGTGTCGCCTGCGCTGCGCGTCACGGTATTCCCGAGTACCGGCAACGACAGCCCGCTGACGGTCGAGCCGACGCCGATCGCGAGCGCGCCGGCAGTACTCACGACGCCGCGCGTGCCGGGGGCGCCGCTGGTGCCCCAACCGCCGTCCGGGGTGTTGCTGCCGGGCGTATTGCCGCCGCTCGTTGCGCCGCTGGCGCTCGCTGCCGCGCTCGACGGCGCGGCGACGTCGTTGCCGCCACAGGCGGCCAGCATGCCGGCGGCGGCGAGCAACGCCGCGGACGTGACAAGGCTGGTTCGATACATGATGGTCTCCTCGCGGTCCAGGCGATGGAATGTTCGATTGCGGACCGGGGGAGAAACAGCATTTTCCATGCCATCGGCGCCAATCGAACGGGCCTTCCGGCCGCCACGCCAGCATCCGCGCGCCCGTGCAAGCGCCTGCCCGCGATCACGACCGATACGTTTCCGGCCCATGAGCGGGTCTGTTTTCGTTACATTCGTGCTACGAATGCTTCGATGTTACGTAACGCCGGCCGCGGCACGCCGCATTCGGCACGCCGCCTACCATACACAGTACGAAACCCGACGGCACCGCATGCGTGCCGCCGGGACTCGGCCCACCGTCAGGAACCCGTCGCCATGAAAAAGCTCGTGAACCACCCGTCCGCCGTCGTGCGCGAAATGCTCGAAGGCATCGCGCGGCAGTCGCCGCATGTCGCGATCCTCGGCGACGAGCAAGTGCTCGTGCGCCAGCCGCTGCCCGAGCCGTCGCAGCGTCTCGTCGCAATCCTGTCCGGCGGCGGTAGCGGTCACGAGCCCGCGCACGGCGGCTATGTCGGCGAAGGGATGCTGAGCGCGGCCGTCTGCGGCGAGGTGTTCACGTCGCCGCCGACCGACGCCGTGCTCGCCGCGATCCGCGCGTGCGCCGGCCCGAACGGCGCGCTGCTCGTCGTGAAGAACTACACGGGCGATCGCCTCAATTTCGGGCTGGCTGCCGAACTCGCGCGCGCCGAGGGTATTCCGGTGGAGACCGTGATCGTCGCCGACGACGTGTCGCTGCGCGGCCGCGTCGAGCGCGGGCAGCGACGCGGAATCGCGGGCACCGTGCTGATCCACAAGCTGGCTGGCGCGGCCGCCGCGCGCGGGTTGCCGCTTGCTCGCGTCGCGGCGATCGCGCGCGACGCGGCGGCCGAACTCGGTACGATGGGCGTCGCGCTCGACGGCTGCACGATCCCCGGCGCCGACAAGTCGGGGTTCAGCCTCGCCGACCACGAGATCGAGCTCGGCCTCGGCATCCACGGCGAGAAAGGCGTCGAACGCACCGCGCCACTGGCGGCCGACGCGTTGGTCGAGACACTGCTGTCGAGCATCGTCGCCGACCTCGTGCTCGATCGCGGCGAACGCGTCGCGCTGCTCGTCAACGGTCTCGGCGCGACGCCGGACATGGAGCTGGCGATCGTGCTGCGCGCCGCGTACGACAACCTGAGCCGGCGCGGCATCACCGTCGCGCGGGCGTGGGGCGGCACGTTCCTGTCCGCGCTGGACATGCCCGGTTGCTCGATCTCGCTGCTGCGGCTGAACGACGAACGCGTGGCCCTGCTCGACGCGCCGACGCAGGCGCGCGCATGGCCCGGCGGCGGCGCGGTCAACGCGCAGATCCGGGTGGCCGCGCCAGCCGAGTCCGACCAGCCGCTGCCGCCGCTCGATGCGGCCGGCCACGCGTGGGCTGCGCGGCTGCAGCCGGCGCTGCACGCAATCGCGCAAGCGTTGATCGACAACGAAGCGACGTTGACGGAGCTCGACACGGCCGCCGGCGACGGCGATCTCGGTGCGAGCATGCATCGCGCCGCGCAGGCGATCCTCGCGTTGCCGGAAGCCGCGTACGGCACGCCGGCCGGCATGCTCGCGGCGCTGGGCACCGCGTTGCGCCGCGCGATCGCGGGCAGCTCGGGGCCGTTCTATGCGACCGCGCTGCTGCGCGCGTCGCGGCGGCTCGCCGATGCCGCGGATAGCGCCGCACCGTCGGCGCGCGACTGGGCTGCGGCATTGCGCAGCGCGGTGGATGCGATCTCCGAACTGGGCGGCGCATGTGCCGGCGACCGGACGATGCTCGATGCGCTGGTGCCGGCCGCCGATGCGTTCGATCGCGCGCTCGATGATGATCGCGACCCAGCTGGCGCATTGGCGCAAGCCATCGAGGCAGCGGAGCACGGCGCGCAACGAACGGCCGGCATGACGCCGCGCGCGGGGCGTGCGAGCTATCTCGGCGAACGCGCGATCGGCACGCCGGATGGCGGCGCGGTGGCGGTCGCATACTGGCTGCGCGCGTTGCTGCCGCACGTGCGCTAAACAGCGGGCGAGGGCCGCACGAGCCAACGCGCGCACGCCCTCGTGCGAGATGTACGTTCCACTCGGAGGCCTGATCGCTGCCCCGCACGATCACGCGATCGAACGCATTGTGGCCCCGGCGCGGCAACGCCGGAACAGGCAATGACGCGCTCCGCGTGTCGCGAACCGGGGAATGCACACGCCCGCGATCGTCGCGAGCGCGGCGTTGCATGCGGCATGCGTCGTCTCCGCACCGATGCACACGCGCACCGCGTTCGGCCGCTCGGTGCCGCCGACGAGGAACGGATCGGGCGACGTCACCGCGATGTCTCCGTCGTTGCTTCCACATGGTCGCTCAGAAAGAGTGCAATCGCGTGCGGAACCCTGACGGTGCGGCGCGCGTGGCGCGATCCGGTCGGTCCGCATGGCCAGTGCGCGGTCATCCAGGGTCGCCTTGTGCTTACAACCTCCCTACAACCCTGTAGCTGACCGCCAACCCGCCGCGTGCGATCGCCGCGTTCGAGCCAGATTGCAGGCGATACATAAGAATCCGCCGCACGCTTGCAACCCGACAACTTGACCATCCCCGGATCCACCGCCTAAATTGCTCGTTGCAGATCGGCGCCCCGGCGTGCGGCATGACATGCGGATGACAAAAACGATAGTTTGCTATCGAATATTTTTGCCCCTATCATCTCGCCCATGACCAACCTGCACGACCTCCGCCTCGCCGTCAGCAGCCTGCTGGTGCTCACCGCGCGCAAATGGCGCCGCACGAGCGACGCCATGTTGACTGCGTACAACGTGTCCGAAGCCTGCGCGACGCCGTTGCTGATTGCCGGCCGCCTCGGCGAAGGCGTGCGCCAGGGCACGCTCGCCGAACACGTCGGCATCGAGGGGCCGTCGCTCGTGCGCCTGCTCGACCAGCTGTGCGCGGCCGGCCTCGCTCGCCGCGACGAGGATCCGCACGACCGCCGCGCGAAGACGATCTCGCTGACGGCCGCCGGCCGCGCGGTCACCGCGAAGATGGAGGAAGACCTGCGCGTGCTGCGCGCCCAGGTGCTCAAGGGCGTCACGCGTGCCGATCTCGAAGCGACGCTGCGCGTGCTGAATGCGTTCAATGCGGCCGATGCGCACCATCCGGCATCGCGTCCGCCTCACCCCGCCGATTCCGCGTCATGACCTATCCGAGCCTTCGCGACTGGCTGTTCTCGGGCAAGACGTTCGCCGCGTCGATGCTGGCGTTGTATCTCGGCCTGTATTTCCAACTGCCGCGCCCTTACTGGGCAATGGCGAGCGTCTACATCGTGTCGAACCCGTTCGTCGGCGCCACGCGCTCGAAGGCGCTGTATCGCGCGCTCGGCACCGCGCTCGGCGCGGCCGCCGCGATCCTGTTCGTGCCGCCGTTCGTCGAGACACCGTTCCTGTTCAGCATCATCGTCGCGACGTGGTGCGGCACGCTGCTCTACCTCGCGATTTCCGACCGCACCGCGCGCAGCTACGTGTTCATGCTCGCCGGCTATACGATGCCGCTGGTCGCGCTGCCGACGGTGACCGATCCGTCGACGATCTTCGACGTCGCGATCGCGCGGACCGAGGAAATCGTGCTCGGCATCGTGTGCGCGAGCGTGGTCGGCAGCGCCGTGTTCCCGAACCGGCTCGCGCCGACGCTGATCGAGCGCACCGACGCATGGTTCAAGGACGCCGCGTTCTACGGCCGCGAAACGCTGTCGGGGCACATCGCGGGCAAGGCGCTGTCGGCATGCCGGCAACGCCTCGCCGCGACCATCACCGGCCTCGAATTCCTGCTGAGCCAGCTGAGCTACGACCATGCGCACCCGCGCGTGCTCGCCCGTGCGCAGGCGCTCGCGGGCCGCATGCAGCTGTTCCTGCCGCTGATGTCCTCGCTCGCCGATCCGCTGATCGCGCTGATGCGCGACCTGCACGTGCGACCGCCGGCCCTCGACGCGCTGCTCGCCGACGCGGCAAAGTGGTTCGACGCGCCGTTGCCGGCCGTGAAGGCCGGCAGCGACGGCGATGTGGCCCACGATCCGGTGGCGGACAACCTGCGCGAGCGCATCGCGTCGCTGCAGCCGTCCGACAGCGCGCTTGCGAGCTGGGACGGCGCGCTGCTGTCGAACGCGCTGTGGCGGCTGCATCAGGTCATCGACATCTGGCAGGACTGCCGCTCGCTGCGCGCGCTGATCGCGAACGAGTCGGGCGTCTGGCAGCCGCGTTACCGACACTGGCGGCTCGGCGGCACCGAGCGCTTCTTCGATCGCGGGATGATGCTGTTCTCGACGCTCACCGTCGTGCTCGCGATCGTGTGCGCATGCTCGCTGTGGATCTCGTCAGGCTGGCACGACGGTGCCGCAGCCGTCACGCTCGTGGCCGTGTCGTGCAGCTTCTTCGCCGCGCTCGACGAACCCGCGCCGCTGGTGTTCAAGTTCTTTCTGTCGACGGCCGCGAGCGTCGTGTTCGCCGGGCTGTACCTGTTCGTCGTGCTGCCGCACGTGCACGATTTCCCGATGCTCGTGCTCATGTTCGCGGGGCCGTTCATCCTGATCGGCACGCTGCTGCCACGCCCGCAGTTCAACATGGTGACGATGCTCGTCGCGGTGAACACCGCCACCTTCATCAGCATCCAGAGCGCGTACGATGCCGATTTCTTCGTGTTCCTGAACAGCAACCTCGCGGGCGTCGCCGGGCTGCTGTTCGCGTACGTGTGGACGCGCGCGACGCGTCCGTTCGGCGCGGAACTCGCGGTGCGGCGCCTGCTGCGTTCGGGCTGGGAAGACGTCGCGCGCTCCGCGTCGACGCAGCCGCTCGACGACCAGCGCAACCACGCGTCGCGCATGCTCGATCGCGTCACGCAGCTGCTGCCGCGCCTCGGCGCGTCGGACGACCACCGTCATCCGTCGATCGAGAGCTTCCGCGACCTGCGCATCGCGCTGAACGCGCTCGACCTGCGCCGCTCGCGCCGCAAGCTGACAGGCGACGTGCCCGACGCGATCGACCGCGTGCTGGCCGGCGTCACCGATCACTACGCGCGCTGCGCGGCCGCGAATGCGCGACAGCCTGCACCGCCGGCGCTGCTCGGATTGATCGACGACGCGCTGCAGCGCGTGGCCGGCCGCAACCTGCCCGGCGCGTCGGCCGTATCGGCGGGCGACGGCACGACGCACGACGCTCCCGCGGCGCCGTCCACGCCCGCGACACACCGCCGGCTGCGCGATACGCTGCACGCGCTCGTCGGCCTGCGCCTGTCGCTGTACCCGGCCGCGTCCGCGCAGCCGCCGCATGCCGCACCGGACGGAGCGCGCGCATGATCCCGCTTTCCAACCTGTCTTTCCGACCGCGACCATGATCGGCGAAATCGACATCTTCGGCGTATACGTGCCGGCTCCGCTCGTGCTGATGCTGATCGCTTACCTGATCAACATCGTCGTGCGCGCGCTGCTCGAACGCGTCGGCTTTTACCGCCTCGTCTGGCACCGTTCGATCTTCGACCTCGGCATCTACGTGTTCGTGCTTGCCGCGGTCGTCATCGTGTCTCACCATCTCGTGGCTAGCTAACCATGAAAAAAACCTGGCTCTCGGCAGGGCAGATCCTGCTCACCCTGATCGTCGTCGTCGTGGCCGCCCTCGTCCTGTGGCGGATCATCAACTACTACATGTTCTCGCCGTGGACACGCGACGGCCACGTACGCGCCGACGTGATCCAGGTCGCGCCCGACGTGTCGGGGCTCATCACCGCGGTGCAGGTCGCCGACAACCAGGAGGTGAAGCGCGGCCAGGTGCTGTTCGTGATCGACCAGGCCCGCTACACACTCGCGGAGCGGCTGGCCGAAGCGACGCTCGCGCAACGCCGCGCGACGCTCGCTCAGGCGAAGCGCGAATATGCGCGCAACCTGCAACTCGGCAACCTGGTCGCAAGCGAGCAGGTCGAGGAAAGCCGCACGCGCGTCGAGCAGGGCGAAGCCGCCGCCGCCGATGCACAGGTGTCGCTCGACACCGCGAAGCTCAATCTGCAGCGCACGACGATCGTGAGCCCGGTCGACGGCTACCTGAACGACCGCGCGCCGCGCGTCGGCGAATACGTGCCGGCCGGCCGCGCGGTGCTGTCCGTTGTCGACCGCAACTCGTTCCGCGTCGACGGCTACTTCGAGGAAACCAAGCTGCGCGGCATCCATATCGGCCAGCCGGTCGACATCGTCGTGATGGGCGAGCCGCATCCGCTGCGTGGCCATGTACAGAGCATCGTCGCCGCGATCGAGGATCGCGACCGCACGCAAGGCGCGAACCTGCTGCCGAACGTGAACCCCGCATTCAGCTGGGTGCGGCTCGCGCAGCGCGTGCCGGTGCGCGTCGTGCTCGACGAGGTGCCAGACGACTTCCGGATGATCGCCGGTCGCACCGCGACCGTCGCGGTGCGCACCCACACGCGCCGCGACGACGATGCGAAGCCGGCCGCCGGCGCCTCCACGGCAGCCGTGCCGCCTGCGGCATCCGCACACGCGGCCGTCGGCGCGACGGGAGCATCGCAATGAAGCAGCACGGCTTGCGCCTTGCGGCGGCACTCGCGCCGCTCGCGCTCGCACTCGGCGCGTGCAAATCCGCCGGCCCCGACTACAAGCTGCCGCAGCAGGCATACGTGAATGCGCCGCTCGCGAACCACGCGCTCGACGACGCGAACGGTACGCTCGTGTCGCGCGATGCGGTGCCCGGCAACTGGTGGCAGCTGTACGACGATCCCGTGCTCGATGAACTCGTGCGCAGTGCGCTGAAATCGAACACCGACCTGCGCGTCGCCGCGGCCAACCTCGCGCGTTCGCGCGCAGCGCTGGAAGTCGCGAACGAGCAAGGCGGCTTCTCCGGCAGCGCGGAAGCAGCCGTGCAGCGTGCGCAGGAATCGGCCGAGCAATATCTGCTCGAAAACAAGCTGCCGGTCGTGAACGAAGGCGCGGTCGGCATCAGCGTGTCATACGAGCTCGATCTGTTCGGCAAGCTGCGGCGCGGCGTCGAGGCCGCGCGCGCGGACAGCGAAGCCGTGCAAGCGGCCGCCGACCTCGCGCGCATCACCGTCGTCGCAGACGTCGTGCGTGCGTACGTCGAATCGTGCTCCGCCGGCGACGAACTCGCGATCGCGAAGCAGTCGCTCGCGTTGCAGCAGCAACGCGTGAAGCTGTCGCAGCGCCTGCGCGATGCGGGACGCGGCAACCAGACCGACGTCACGCGCGGCGTCACGCAGGTGCGCACGCTCGCGGCCGACATCCCGCGCTTCGAAGGGCGCCGCAAGATCGCGCAATACCAGCTCGCCGCGCTGCTCGCGCGTTCGCCCGCCGACCTGCCGAAGGCGGTCGCCGAATGCGAGCGCCTGCCGAAGCTGCGCCAGCCCATTCCGATCGGTGACGGTGCCGCGCTGCTGCGCCGCCGTCCCGACGTTCGCGAAGCCGAGCGGCAGCTCGCCGCCTCGACCGCTCGGATCGGTGTCGCGACCGCCGCGCTGTATCCGTCGATCAGCATCGGCGCGTCCGCCGGTTCGGTCGGCGTCGCCGCTGACCTGTTCTCTTCCAACACGAATCGCTGGTCGTTCGGACCACTGATCAGCTGGTCGTTTCCGGTCAACGGCCAGCGCGCGCGCGTGCGCGAAGCGGAGGCGGCGACCGGCGGCGCGCTCGCGCACTTCGACGGCGTCGTGCTGAACGCGCTGCGCGAAACGCAGTCGAGCCTCGCGACCTATGCGGCCGACGTGCAGCGCGCCGACGCGCTGCGCACGGCCTACGAATCGGCGCGCAGTTCCGCTGATGAAACGCACCGCCTGTATACCGCCGGCCGCGAGTCGTTCATTTCGGATCTCGATGCGACGCGCACGCTGACGAGCGTGCGTGCGCAGGTCGCCGCAGCCGAAGGCCAGGTCGCCGCCGACCAGGTGAAGTTGTTCCTCGCGCTCGGCGGTGGATGGGAAGGCGGTGGAACGGCCGCTGCGGCGCAGCAGACCTCGGCGGCGGGTGCGCCGGCTGCTGCGCCGGCCGCTGTAAAGTAAGCGCGGAGGGCGGCACGGCGTACACGACACGCCTGTTGTCGCGCAGCATCGAGCGCGGTTTCGCATGTCGAGTATGCCGATGCCGACGTCGCGCTTCACCTGCATTGCCGGTAAACTCGTCCGCGGTTTCCGCCATTCGCGCGCCGCCCGCCGGGCGGCCCCTTTCCCGGAGAGTCATCATGCGCATCAGCGCCCGCAATCAATTCGCCGGCCAGATCAGCGCCGTCAAGCCCGGTGCCGTCAACGACGAAATCACGCTGCGTACCGAGGACGGCCTCGACATCGTCGCCGTGATCACGCACGGAAGCGTCGCATCGCTCGGTCTCGCGGCCGGGGCGGATGCCTTCGCGCTCGTCAAGGCATCGTCGGTGATCGTGATGGTCGACGTCGGCAGCAGCAAGGTGTCGGCGCGCAACTGTATCGCGGGCACCGTGTCGTCGATCGCGAAGGGCGCGGTCAATTCGGAAGTCGTGATCAAGGCCGCAGGTGGTGCGGAAATCGTCGCGATCGTCACCAACGACAGCGTCGATCGTCTCGGCCTCGCAAGCGGCAAGGCCGCGTCCGCGCTCTTCAAGGCGTCGAGCGTGATCGTTGGGGTCGAGTGATCGATCGATTGCCATGACGTCCCGCCATTCGCCGCGCCCGAGGGGCGCGCAACGCGCGGCCGGCGTGCAGGCGCACACGATGACGTCTGCGCTCGAGCATGCGCATCGACGCATATTGCTAGCGCTGCTGTCCGGCGCGGCCGACGCCGATTCCCCGGATGCAAATCTGTTCGGTAAGCTCGTTGCGGCACGTGCATGCCGCAATGAGCTCGCGCTGCTCGGCCTGTCTCCCGCCCAGTTGAGCGGCCTGCTCGAGCGCCAGTTTCCGTACCTGAATTCCACCGATGCGGCCGCACTCGTGCCGGTGGTCACCATCGCACCGCTGCCGGCCGTGCACGCCCGGTTCGTCGCGACGCTGCACGCGCTGCTGATGCGGGATGCGCATCCCGCCGTCGCGCACGACGATGCCGACTGCGTCGCTGCAATCATCGCGCATGCGTGCCTGCGCCCCGATCACCTGTGGCGCGATCTTGGTCTTGACGGACGCGACGCAGTAACCGCGATGCTCGATCGCTTTTTCCCCGCGCTCGCCGCACGCAATGTCGCGCAGCTGCGCTGGAAGAAATTCCTCGCCCAGGAAGTGGCCGCATCGCTCGGCCTCCCGCCGGGGCCCGCGCCCGGATGCCCGGGCTGTGAGGATTTCGGATTCTGCTTTCCCCCGGGACGATAGTCGCGACCGCGGCCTGCGCGGCTTGCCGGTGCGCATCGTTTGACCGATGATGCGCGACAGCCGTCCGCGCGTTTTCCCGCGCGTTCGTTCGACCGCTACGCTCGTTGGAGAAACAACCGTGACCGACTTTGCGAGTCCCAATCTGCCGTCGCGTGATTTCGAAGCCACGTCGCTGTTCTACGCAAAGCTCGGGTTCGTCGAAACCTGGCGCGACGATGGCTGGATGATCCTCAGACGTGGCGATCTGCTGCTGGAATTCTTTCCACATCCCGGTCTCGATCCGGCCACGAGCTGGTTCAGCTGCTGTTTCCGGCTCGCTGACGTCGGTACGTTTTTCGACGAGGTACTCGCCGCCGGCATTCCGGAGCAGACGACCGGCTGGCCACGCGCGCATCGACCGAAGCGCGAAGCATGGGGCGGTACCGTCGGCGCATTGATCGACCCGGACGGGTCGTTGATCCGATTGATTCAGACGGAAGACTGAGTCGCAACCGGCCGGCCGCATCGAACAACGCCGACGCGGCACCGCCGGCACCCGATAACGTCCCCATAAACTGGTACCTTTGCGATGCGCATCGCACGCAGTGTGCGTCGTTCTTCTTTGCCGCGCAATCAGTGCCGATGGCGGTGGTGAATGTCCGGGAAATGCGCGTGACTGTGCGTGATGGGCAAGTGCACGTGCGGATGCGTGTGCGGTGCATCGCCGTCGTACGGAAAATCGTGCGTGTGCTGATGATGTTCGTCGTGCCGATGCCGGTGCGTATGCTCGAGTCGGTCGTGCGCGTGCTCGTGTTCGTGCCGTTCACGCACGTGCAACCAGATGCCGAGCGCCATCAACGCAGCCGCGATCCAGAACGTGACGGACGGCAGAGCCGGCCAGATCAGCAACGACAGCACGACACCGAACAGCGGCGCCACCGAAAAATACGCACCCGTGCGCGCGCTGCCGAGATGGCGAAGCGCCACGACGAACAACACGAGACTGATCCCGTAGCCGCCGAGGCCGGTCAGCATCGCGGCGGCCGCGGCCGGAATGGCGGGCAGCGCCGCGCCGGTCGCGAGCGCGATACCGATGTTCACGGGCCCGGCGACCACGCCTTTCGCGCACGCGATGACCATCGCATCGTTCGCGGCGACCTTGCGGGTCAGGTTGTTGTCGATCGCCCAGCACAGGCATGCGCCGGCAATCAGCAACGCGCCAACCGGCACGCCCGCGCGCCCCGGGCCCCACGACAGCAGCGTGCCGCCGGCGACGATCGCAACCATGCCGAGAAACACCTGAAGATCCACGTTCTCGCGAAACACGACCCACGCGATGACCGCCGTCAGCACGCCTTCAAGATTGAGCAACAACGCACTCGTCGCAGCCGGTGTGCTCGACAGCCCGAGCATCAGCAGCGCCGGGCCCGCGACACCGCCGGCCGCGATCGCGCCGGCGAGCCACGGCAGGTCCGAGCGTTGCAGCGGCGCGGCGTTCTCGGCCGGCGTGGGGCGGCGGTGCAACCCGCGCAGCAGGATCCCGACGCCGAGGCCGATCCCGCT
This sequence comes from Burkholderia sp. FL-7-2-10-S1-D7, assembly GCF_001524185.1. Taxonomy (NCBI): domain Bacteria; kingdom Pseudomonadati; phylum Pseudomonadota; class Betaproteobacteria; order Burkholderiales; family Burkholderiaceae; genus Burkholderia; species Burkholderia sp. FL-7-2-10-S1-D7. The sequence continues at coordinate 50,798 of NZ_LOWY01000060.1, forward strand.
GCCGAGATAGAACAGGCCGGCGACCATGAACGGTGACATCGCGCCGATCAGTGCCTTGGCTAGCGGCGTCGCGGCGCCGAACAGCGCGGCGGCCGTGAGCGCGACGAGAATCGCGGAATGTCTCGGATTCATGATGCGGTCTTTGCGTAGAGCGTTGCGCGTGTGGAATCGGCAAGCTTCGTGTGACGCAGTGGCGCGTACAGTTTGCCGGTGCCATTCAATTTCGGGGAATGGCGGGCGAGTTGCGCTGGCTTTGAGGTACCTGTCGCGTCATGCGCAGCCGGCAACGTGCCGGCCCGACGATTCGTGCTGGGGAGATTATCGCGTGTGTGTCACAGGTCGCCAACTGACGGGCGGGCGACCGTGCGGTGCGTCCGGACATCACCCTGCGGTCAGTCGAATCCGGCCACACTTCGCGTTTGACAGCCGCTCACGTGCGAAAAATTCGCGTGGGGGCGAATCCGGCTTTCATCCGAAATCCAATTACATTAGGATAACGAATCATTGTGACGAAACGTGAGTGGATGGACGTGGGTCGCCAACACGATGACGCACGCGTCGGCCGTCCGTCCGCAAGCATCGATGCGCAGCCGCGCGCGACGCCCGTCTACGCAACGCTCGCCGGGTTGCGGCGCCACCGCGTATTCATGATGCACGCCGACCCTGATCGATATACCGTCGCCTCGCCATGCTTGCCCGGTGTGACAGATGCCTTGCGCACACAGCGTCCGCCGACACACTTTCGTCGTCGGTTCACTTGGCAGTTCGATGAGGATTGGGTGAGGCTGACTGGCTGGGCCGCCAGCGGCGGCAGTCCCGACCTGCCCCAAGGGACAGGTCGGTCTGTCATGTGACGCGCTGCATGCGAGGCGCAGGCAGGCCGTCACCGCGCGGTCGCGCGGCGACACATCGCGTGTTACTCGCTCGCGGCCGTTTGTTGCTCGGGCTGCGGTGCTGCGTCTGCCGGTGCCTCCGCAGTCGCCTGCTGCGACTCGGCGGCGGCCGGCGCTTCCACCTTCGGCTGCTGCGGTGCGCCCTTCGCCGCTTGCGCGCCGCCCTTGTTGCCCGGACGGCGCGACTTCAGCCGGCGCGCACGCGCCGCGTCGTCGTGCGTCACGCGCCCCGCTTCGTTACCTTGCAGATCGACCCGCACCGCGTCTTCGACGAGACACGACCAGTAACGATTGCCGCGGCACCACGTGGACATCGCCTCGCGCAGCTCGGCCTCGCTCAGGCCGACGGCTTGCGCCTCGCGAGCGAGGTCGTCCCAGATACCGACCTTCAGCGGCACCTTCGGAGCCGGATTCTTCGGGAACGCGCGCGGGAACCGGCGCTGCAGTTTGCCGATCGCGACGATGACCGGATCGACCGGCGTCGACGGCTTCGCCGAAGCGGGCTTCGCGCCGGACGGCGCTTTGGCCCCGGCACCCGATTTGGCCCCCCGAGCTGGCCGGTCGCCGGATTTCGGCTTCGCGCCTGCGTCCGGTTGCGTAGCCGGTCGCTTCGCGTTGCGCTCCTGCTTGGCCTTTGCTGCGAGCTGCGCCCGCAATTCGGCAAGTTGTTCAAAACCCATAAATTCAATCCACCAGGAATATAAGGTGTGGTTCGTGCAGCCATTCCGCACATCGGCGTTCGCCGCATCGCCTGCGGCGCGTCTGCCACCGACGCGGATCATTGCGGGGCCGCATCGCCACCACCACTGTTTCAGGCACCCGGCCACGATGCCGGAGAAAGGCAGGAGTGGAAGTATACCGGTACCCGCGGCCGTCGGTTGACTCACCGGTTCGCATTTGACGAATCCGGGGGAACCGCAATGCATCCGCGCGGTCGTGTTGCGCATTATGGCGGCGTTTTCGCGGTGGATCGACACTCGCGTTACGTAGTGCCGTTACCGGCACTCTCGGCTTCAGTGCGCCGGTCACGCGACGCATCGGTTATTCCACAGTCCGAAATGGCGAGCAATGGTATGGATAGTGAAGACGCCAAATTCTGCCGACTCGCATCGTCCGGAAGACCGGGCTTTCGCACACGATCCGTGCGGCGTGGCGAGTGTGCATCGATCTCTGCCGCCACGCTATTAGTTGCGTCCGCATCGATCGTCGAGCGTACGACGGCATCGGAACGTGGGTCGTATGGGCCGGATCGACAGCGGTCATGCGTATGGTGCTTCACGCGATCTCGTGAAAAACCCGTGGCCCGAATACATCAGCCGCCAGTGTCGACAAAGGCCAACTAGCGCATCGACATGCCATGATGCCGCTGCCGCAAACGGGGATGCAATTCGCACGACCGGTGTCTCGCGGAAATTGCGCGTCGCCGGCATTCGCTGCAATCGGGCACCGCACGACAGGTGTCGCGCTTCGGTCGTTGCGCACGGCCGCGGTTCCGCTTCGGCTGGCTCGATCGCCGGCAATCAGAACACGCCGAGTGCAAGACCCGCAGCGAGCCCCGCGCCGATCTCCGCGCAGCGCGCGAGATCCTCGCCGCCAATCGTCTTCGGCGCGAGGATCCGCTCTGGCGTTTGCGCATGGGTGCAGACGATCAGGCCCGGCACCACGTTCCTGAGCCGCCATCCGGTCGCGATCCGGTCGATCTGGCGCAGCGCGTTCTGGCCGTCGCTGCCAGCACAGATCATCGCCGCATACGGGCGGCCATTCACGCGATCGAGCGCAGCGTAGTAACAGCGATCGAAGAAGTCCTTCATCAGCCCGGACATCGCGGCGAGATTTTCCGGCGTAGCGAACAGATAGGCGTCGGCGGCGAGCACGTCGTCCGCGCTGGTCGCGTCCGCACGCTGCAATCTGACGTCGACGCCGGGTTGCTCGCGCGCGGCATCCGCGGCCGCTTCGGCCATCTGCTGCGTGCCTCCGGTCATCGTGTGATAGACGATCAACAGCGTCTTCATCGGTTTTCGCTCACGTTCGGTTTCATTTGCGCCTGCCGCACGCGTCGGTACGGCTCAATCCGGCTACGTCGACGTGCGTACCAGCGCCTGCGTTCGCCGGTTTTCGAATGGCACTTTCCTCGACGCGGAGGATGAGGCTCGCGTGGCGGATATCGACGGAGTTGTTCCGCTTCGCGCTTCGCACGACGCGCGGTCAGTCCTGCCCGGTACCTCACACACCGGCGTGGTCCGCGCGCGAGTAGTACGCAAGAAACATGTCGGCAGCCGTTTCCGCGACCTTCTGTTGTTCCTGCGCGCCGAGCGGCGGCTGGCCCATCGTCACTTGCGGCCAGAACGCGAACGCTTTCACGATCCCCTGCAGTTGATGCGCGGCGAAAACGGCATCGGTCACCGACAACCGGCCAGCCGCCGCGGCCGCACGAATCCAGACCGTCACGTCTTCTTCGCGCTCGCCCATGCGTTCGACCATGTCGCGCGCGCGTTCCGGAGAATGGATGGCCGCACCGATCGCGACGCGGGCGAGTGCAAGAAATGCTTCGTCGTTCAGCAACCGCAACTTGCGGCCCAGCAGCGCGAGCAGTTGATCGCGCAGCGGGACGTCGGCGCGGTAGGCCGGCGCGCCGGCAGTCAGCGTCGCATCCCACAGTTGATGCAGGATCGCCGCGAACAATGCTTCCTTGCCCGGGAAATGGTTGTAGACGGTGCGCTTCGACACGTCCGCGCGCGCTGCGATGCGATCCATGCTGGTTCCGTCGTAGCCAGCCGCGAGGAATTCCTCGATCGCCGCGGCGAGTATTGCTGCACGCTTTCGGTCGGTCAGCCGTTGAGGAGAAGTGCTCGTATCCATTCGAAAAATTTTACACCCCTGAGTTTACTTTTCCCAGAGATAAACTACACTGCCTGGTGTACTTTATTTTCCGGACGAATCGCCATGGCTTCGCCTCTCGTAATTCTTCATCGCGTACTGGGTTTCGCCGCCGCCAGGCGTGGCCGCACACTGTCCGGCGAGTCGCCGCAGCACAACGGCGAACGCTTCAGCAACGTTGCACCGCGACCGGCCGAAGGCTTCGGCAAAACACTTGGCATCGCGTGGAACATGCTGGTGAACAAGCCACGCAACACGGTTCCGACAGGCGCATTGCCCATCGATTCACTGACTCGCGAACAACTCGACGCGGCCCCCGACCGCAGCCTGTATCGGCTAGGGCATTCGACATTGCTATTGAAACTGCGCGGGGAATTCTGGCTGACCGATCCTGTATTTGCCGAACGCGCATCGCCGTTCCGACGCATCGGTCCCAAGCGCTTTCATGCGCCGCCGATCGCCCTCGTGGACCTCCCGCCGTTGCGTGGCGTGCTCCTGTCGCATGATCACTACGATCACCTCGACCGCGAAACGGTGCTCGCGCTTGCAGCCACCACTGGCGTGTTCGTCACGACGTTGGGCGTCGGCGATCGGCTGATCGAATGGGGTATCGATGCGAAAAAGGTCCGCCAGATCGACTGGTGGCAAAGTGTCGACGTCGATGGTCTGACGCTGACCGCGACACCGGCACAGCACTTCTCCGGACGCAGCCTGTTTGACGGCAACAGCACGCTGTGGGCGTCGTGGGTCATCGTCGACGACGATCTGCGGGTGTTCTTCAGCGGCGATACCGGCTACTTCGACGGTTTCCGGACAATCGGCGAACGGCTTGGGCCCTTCGACGTGACGCTGATCGAGACCGGGGCATACGACCCGCAATGGCCCTACGTGCACATGCAGCCGGAAGAGACCGTGCAAGCGCACATCGACCTGCGCGGTCGCACGCTGATGCCGATTCACAACGGTACGTTCGATCTCGCGATGCACCGTTGGCAAGAGCCGTTTGAGCGCGTCACGGCATTGGCCATGGCACGCGGCGTCGAGCTGTCGACACCCAGGATGGGCGAGCGACTCGATCTGAATGCGCCACATCGCGGCGAACGTTGGTGGCGAACGGTCGACGAGCCAGCAAAGACTCCAGCAACAAAGACGCGCTGGTGGCAGCAGCTGTGCGCATCGCAGGCGACGAAGTAGGTTCGCTGGCCGCGGCGGTTTCTGGACGGGAACGCCGCGGCGGTGAATTTTCGTGGTGATATACGGCTCGGTAACGGACTCTTTGGCCGATCGTCGGCGACGATGATCAATCGCCCCCGACAGCTGACATCCGGCGAAGGACGAGATATACACGGTCGAACCAATTGTGGCGATGCGCTTCACCCTCTTGACGCAAAGTCCGCAAATTCCCTCTCCATCCGCACAGTGATAAATACAGGCCGAGCCCATCGGGAACGGCCTTCCTAGGACGTCTATAGAAGCCGCGTAGCTCAACGTCGCCTTTGGGACGAGACGTTCGATTCGATTTCTCCCGACGCGTGCAGGTTTGCAATCCGGCGCCGTCGGCGCAGCGCGTTGTCACGTGACAACTAGCGATGACGAACTCGCTACCTATTGAATCCATGCTGGCCTGTTCCGCGCGATGTCTTAAGTCCTAGAAGGTCGATCGAGCTGCGCGCCCGCTCGCAGGACGTATCATTTATCACAAAACACGTATCATCGGATACGTTTCCGCTTTATCCGTCATTATCTAGACCCAATAGCGCGCGCCAGATTCATATGCCCCCATTTCAGCCGTCGTCCGCGCTCATTTTGCGTGAAACAACGTGAAGAAAGTAGCGCAACCCATTGCTAGGCAAGGGTTTCCGCACACGCACCCATTTAGAAGAATTGTTTCACGCTCTGGTGATTTGCGCCATCTCGCCTCGGCGACGCGCAGGAATTCGCGCCCAAAACCCATCGAGAACGTGTGACGCGACGCCGATGCTCTCGACCGTCGGATCGACGGCCCACTCAATAAGATTCTGCCCTAGCCCTCCCCTAGCTCATCGCCGTTGCCTGTAGATGCTGATCGGCTCTTTTTATTGGGGCCATATCACGCGCTTGGAATTAGCGTGCCATCGGAGGCCGAGAGCATGCGCGCTCGGAAGTGTCTGAAGAAGACATCAATTGGCTCGGCCAACATAGATCACTCACTTATCAGCCGCTAGCCAAGCACCTCTGCGTACTTCGTCACTGATGATGCCTCGTCGGCGTCAAGTCGATCCTTTCGGCATCCATCCGCACGGTTGTCACGTGACAACAACCCGATGGCTTGCGCATCACTGACCTTGCCCAATCGAACACGACGAGCTCATATATCCCATGGACTTGTTCACGCCCGCGACTTCTACAGTGGGCACGCCGACACTGACGATATGCGTCCAGAATCAACGCTTCGGCAAGTTGTCACGTAACAACACGCGGCAGTCGCAGTCGCAGTCGCAGTCGCAGTCGCCAGCACCAGCACCAGCACCAGCACCAGCACCAGCCGTCATATCTGAACACGGACCTTCGTAATGATGTGCAAGGAAGCAAAAATCATCGGAATTACCGCTGCGCGTCGCATCGGCATGCTTGCCGTCGAGCAGCATTTGAGGTCCTAGCCAACCAAATCGCCTTGTCACGTGACAACTTTGGATCCCGACGCCACCCAGGACCGCAAGCTGATTGCCAAACAGCGGCAGAATTCCCACCGATCGCGAGACCACATTAGGGAATCAGCACGGTGACCTCGAGTCGCTACCTCACTGAAGTCCTCAGCACTTCATCAGCACCTTCCGTCTCGAATGCACTGTCATCTATTTTTATTTTCACCCGCTTTCAAATCACAAATACTTGCTAGCCATTTGACGTACTTGTCACGTGACAACAACATCCACAAGAAAATTTCCTTTTTCATCTAGCACTTTCTGGACTTTTCAACAATAACTGCATATATTACGCAAAACTCCTTGGAGGGAATTTAATGGCTTTCAAGATCGCCGTCAGTAATCAAAAAGGTGGTACTGGAAAGACCACCATCTCCGTCAATATCGCTGCTGCCTTCGAGGCGGGCGGCAACAAGGTCGCCTTGATCGATGCCGACCCTCAAGGCACATCAGTGAGATGGGTGACGAGCGGTGAAAATACGCTCCCGATGACGGTTCTGTCGTTGGCCCCCGCCGGCCGCGGCATCGGCGGCGAGATCAAGAAGCAGGATGCGAATTTCGATGTGATCGTCGTCGACTGCCCGGGCAACCTCGAAGATCCACGCATCGCGTCCGTGCTCGAGGTTGCCGATTTCTGCCTCGTGCCGCTGTCTCCGTCACCGGCCGACCTGTACAGCACCGTCGCGATGATTCGCATGATCGAATCGATGCGTGCCGTTCGTAACCCGAACTTGTCTTCCGCGTTGATGCTGAATAGCGTCAATGGAAAAACTAAAATGCGAGAAGAAATTTTAAAAATTCTAAAGGCTGAAGAAATAGGGGAGCATCTGCTCGACAGCCAGATCGCGCAGCGCGAGGTCTACCGGCAGACGTTCGCCCTCGGCACCACGATCCATCATCACAATCGATACCTGAAGGGGCTGAAGGAAGCCCGCGCGGAAATCGAAAGACTGGTCACCGAAATGGCCCAATACATCGCGTCGACGCGCGCTACCGGAGCCGCTCATGGCTAAGGACACATCGAAAGAGAAGAAGCCGACCGGCAACCTGCATCTCGCAGCCGGCTTGCTGCGTGGGCTCGCACAGGAAAACGCGGCGCTGGAAACACGCCTGCCCGAGCCGACGCCCGCGTCGAATCCCGCCGCCGAAGCCATCACCCCCGTCACCCCGACCGCCGCCGCCACCTCCGACGCGCTCGACCTGGGCGCGCCGCAGAAGGTCGCGGTCAAGGACTGCATCCCGAACCCGTTCAACCCGCGCGTGTTCTATTCCGAGTCGAGCCTGCACGAGCTCGCATTGACGTTGAAGCGGGAAGGGCAGATCGAGCCGATCAAGGTCACGCGTCTCCCGGAGTTTCCCGGCAAGCTCGTCGTGATCGACGGGCAACGCCGCTTGCGCGCGACGAGCATCAACGGCGACGAAACGATCAACGCGACGTTTCGCACGGACCACACACCCGAGCAGTTGTACACGATCGCGTATCGCGCCAACCACGACCACGAACGCCAGACCATCTTCGACGATGCAGTCGCATGGAAGCGTCTCCTCGACGAAAAGGTCTTCCCCGACCAGAACACGCTCGCGGAGAAAATCGGCAAGGACAAGGCATCGATCAGCAAGACACTATCGCTGAACGCACTGCCGAACACGCTGCTCGAACGGATGGCCAGCGCGAACGATGTGGTCGGGTTGCAGGCCGCGTACTTCCTGAAACTGATTTTCGAGCGCCTGGGCGAACCGGCTGCGGACCGTCTGCTCACGGCGGTGATCGACCGGAAAAAGTCGGTGCGCGACCTCGAGAATTTCCTGCGCGCACAGAGCGACGGCAACAAGAAGACGGGGCGCACGCGTTACAGCGTTCGCCACGATTTCGCGCTCGAATCACGCCCGATCGGTCAGCTGAAAACCTATCCGGACGGGCGTCTGGATCTGCAACTGAAGGGAGTCGATGCGTCCCATCAGGAAGCGCTCGCCGACCGGCTCAAGACCGTGATCGATGCATACGTCGCCGAACTGGCGGTAGCCGCGCAAAAGTAAAAGAAGGCGCCCAAAACAAAGGCCTCGCACCTGCATGGCATCGCGCGCCGGATGAAGTCCGGTGCACGGTGCATGCCAGGCTGCGAGGCCTTGATCAGTTGGTCGCGAGGCTGCTTTTCAGCAGGAATTCCAGCAGATCGTCCGAGGTCGGTTCGCCCCAGGTATCGAGCGCCAGCCACCGGAAGAAGCTGGTTTGCGCCAGCTTGCTCGCCTTCTTCTTCGGCGACAGCGTGAGATCCTTCGATCCGGCCACCGTTTCGTTGTAGCGCTCGATCAGCTTGGTCTGGTCGTCGATCTCCAGCTCACGGAAATACGCGCCGGCTTCGTCGACCTTCGCGGCCAGGTACTTGTCGCGAATCTGTTCCTGCTTGCTCTGCCCGGATTCCTTTGCCGGCGCGGCCGTCTCGGTCCCCTGTCCGTCGGCCAGCGTATAACCGTGCGTCAGCGCCTTGCGGAAATACGCGGCCACGTTGTCGACCGGCGCTGCGTTCTTCTTCGTAGTCCGATTGAGCGTATAGGCGATCGCCGCCTTGATGCGCTGCACACCGTACTGCGTAATCAACCGGCGAGCTTCCGAACGCGGGATGCCGAACTTGGCGACCTCGTCGACGAGTGCTTCGTTCTTGACGTCGCCTTCCTCGACCGTATCCGCGCTCTGCTTGCGCGTCACCTTGAACTGGACGGCCTCCACGCTGCGACCTGACTTGTGTTCGATCAGCTCGAGCGTGTGGTCGGAAACTTCGTTCACCTCCTGAATGCACGGCACCAGGACCTTGCTCTTGAAGAGCTTGTACTCCTTGTACGACTGCGACGCCTTGTCCTGACCGAGAATGAGATCACGGAATTTCGGCAATGGAATCTTTGCCGTGATGCCGATCCCCTCGTAGCGCACCGTGTTTTCCCAAAGGGCAAGCGAGTGCGAGCGCCGAAACTCGCGCGCGATCCGCATATCGATGAGCGCGTAGATTTCCGGATTGAGCAGCTCGCTGCGAATCTGGTCGGAGAAGCTGTACTTCAGCACCGATTGCTCGAGCTCGGCGCCGGCGAGCAGGCCTGACGCCTTCCACACCGTCGAGCGGTCGGCGGCAAGGTAGTCCCAGTTGACGACGGTACTGATCAGCGAGTTGACCGTGTCCTTCACATACTTCGTGTTGTTGCTGTTCAACCCGCTCTCATGCGACAGCGCGGCGATCGAGATCGAAAAGCTCGTCCGGCCGGGCTCGAACGCTTCCTGACGAAGGGCGTTCTTGATCAGCGAGCTGAACATCTTGCGCTGCTGCAGACCGATCTTTCCGGACTTCGGAGCGATATGAATTGCCTGGACCGCCTTGCGCAGCAGATCGGGGGGCTCGGGCGTCTGAAATAGCGAAACCTGCTTGTCGGAGCCTTTGATTGCGGGCTTGCGCGGCATCGTGATGTCCGGAGAAGGTGACCGTGTTGATGGCGGACTTTATACCTTTTCGAGCCATCGAGCAACGCCTTCATCTCCAGTATCACTTTCACTATCGCCGATAAATCATTGTCTCAAAATGACAATTTCCATTTTCACGGTCTGTGCGAAATCCCATATTCATCTACCTTTCCACCGAAAACAGCTCCCAAAACCTGCTACCTGTTCGGGCGGTCGCCAGAATCCGGCACGGGACTTGCCCCACTGGAGGTACCCATTCATGGGAAATAATCCGGTGGAACTGGATGTGCGAACCCGATTCGTGGTGCCCTGCAACACGGTCTGCGCTCCCCCATAACACGCTACCTTTAGCACGTCCCATGAATAGGTACCTATCCAGATCCGCCAGCTCAGCGTTTTGTCTTCCTCTGTGCCCGGCAGGCGGAAATACCTCCCACAAATGACTACCTTAAGAGGTCCCCACAGATGGTTACCTTTCCTCTGGGCTGATCCTGTTTATGGGATCCCGGCTCCTAAGGGACAAGCAGGACGAGATCATTCTGTCCACGCCAGCACCCATAAACGACTACCTGGAATCCATCCCATAACCGGCAACCCAAAATGAAATGCGGTGCGCGGCACCGTACACGAATAATCAAGAAGGCACCATAAATGGGTACCTATAGATTCCCCCATAGAGGGCTACCTGAGGGGTTTTTTGGCCCGAATCCCATAGCTGGCTACGCGTGCCCCATATCCACAACCTCCATTTCCCACAGCTCGGTACCCGATTCCCCAAATCCACAGACCTGAAACCCCATATTCTTCCGCCTGTGCCCCCATAAATGGGTACCGAACACCTGTCAAACCCTTACCAGACAAGGCTGTGAGCCGTCTAAAAGTAGTTAAAGAAGTAAACGTTGTTTATCAAAGATGTAAACACACGTGCGCCTGTGCAGAAAAACAACCCCCATAAACCGCTACCCAAGCGAACCGGTGAGGCTCGACAAGCACAGCATTCCTGACGCACGGCCTGTGGATCCCTCGATCTCCGCCTTATTTTGCAAGCGTTCGAGGCCTGACAAGGCTTCCCGGGAAGGTGAGTACCTACTAACAAACGCTCAAACGTAGAAACTTATGGGAGGAACTCCGCGTTTTCGGGGCATAGGTTCCCACCTATGGGATAGGAAAATGCAGACAGCGGTCGGTTTCCCGTCAGGGATTACCCGCGGGCGAAGGCAGTCGCGCTCGACATAGAAGCACCGCGAGTTTCCGTCACGGCGGTGAAAAATCGACGGAATTCATTCTCAGGCCGCTTTTTTTGCGTCAGCGCCGAGGCTTCCGCGGAAAAGTCTTCGCATGTCACATGATGATCTGCCTTTCACTTTCCAGTCGATGGCGCATGAACAGACGAAATTGGCTGGCTCTCGTCCCGTTCATTCGGCATCGCGGTTTTCTACCTTTGGGTCAGTATCGGAATTGGTACAGCGTTCCTATCGGCACGACCAGAATCACATCGCTGTGCCGGGCGAGACACCGACCGCGGCCGCTCGATTACGAGGATCCTGGCAACAGCCTCGAACGTGAGGCTGGCGCCATCAACATGGCTCATCCCCATCGGATCCGCACTCGAATCCCGAAAGTTCTCACCGCTGGAAGTTGCCCCGTCCTGTAAAAGCTCACCTACAAGGTGTCCGTCGGATTAACAAACCGTACGCGCGATGCCTCCGCACCAGATGCGGCCGCACAATGGAAAAGCTGTGACGAATGCGCCCCGCGCTAGACGTGTCGCCATCCTTGCCGCACAAGCTCAAGACGCTTCGTGACGTCGATACGATGCCAAGCGCCAAGCATTCGCACAGGCGACCGCTCGCGTGATGCCCGTGCGCAATCGTGAACGAATGCCGATCGAAGGGTTCACCTTGCGCGGAGGGAGTCGTGTCCACCCGCAGACGTCGTCTCCCACATCTGGCGACCAATAGAATCGAACAGGTAGCCATGTGTGCGACATGCGTGGAAATGCGGCAGGCTCGGTGCAGAATGAATCGTGGTTGTTTATGGGAGGAACCGCCGTTCGCGCGGCAGCGAGTCACAACATGGCGCACAGGTTCGCGATTTCGTCGTCTATCCCGCTCATGGGGCGACGATCGCGTTGCACGAGCAGCCAATTCCACAGGTGAAACAGTCAGCGTCGTGCGAGTGCGTGAAATACCGAAATCGATCTCATCCTCATCGGCAATCTGCACCGTCTCAGTGGAACGATCCGCTTCTCCACACGGTTGCAGCGGTCGTGCACGTTGCGTGATTCCCGAGCGCGATGCAACGCCATGGCCCCTGCGAAACGCGGAGCGGACGGGCGTGGGACACGTGACGATACGACGCCTCCCATACGTGTATCCCCAAGAATACACGCATGATGGCGCCACATTTTTTGCAACGCGGTTATGATGCAAAGGCCCTGACCGCGACATGAAGACCGACCAGGGGCAGGGGCGGTATTTCGATGTGCTTTCACTCCGTGACCAATCAGAAAAGAGAGTTCAGCAATGCGAATCCAGATCAAAAAACTGACGCTGGCTGCTACCGCAGCGGCGTTCCTCTTCGGCTCGGCCGCTCCGGTGTTCGCACAGACCGACGCCAGCGCACCGGCCGCATCCGCCGCATCGGATGCGAAAGCCGCGAAGCGTGAAGCACGCAAGGCGGCTCGGGCAAAACGCAAAGCCGAACACAAGGCAGCGCGCGCGAAGAACAACGCCGAACTGAAGAAACTCGAAGACGCTGGTTACAAGCCGGCGGCCAACGATCCGAACTATCCGCAGAATCTGCAGAATGCTGAGAAGAAGGCGGGCGAAGCCGCTGGCGCAAGCCAATAAGCATTCCCCGCACCAGACAAACCCCGGCGCGAACCGGGGTTTGTCGTTTCTGCGCTGAAACGCGGTGCGCGACCGGTCATCGTGCAGGTGTGACATCCGAGTCAATTGATTCGACATCCTTTGTTTCTCGGTGAGATGAATGCCATCTCGATGCGTCGAACCTTCCTGCTCTCCGTGAACGACACGCGCCATTCTGCTTGTTCAGTCTCAGAGGAATCCTACGGATCACAACAGATCGCTGGATGAATCACGAGACGAAAAGCGATCATGCACGTGCAATACGTGCTCCGCGCAAAGACACACGAAACCCGCACCAATTGAGCCGGTGCGCGTTGCGCAACGACTAGTCGCCGATATACCGACTTCGTCAGCGCCGCGCGTCCGCCGTCGCGTTCCCCGTCGCTTTTAACCAGTCCTTGAAGGCCCGCACGGCTTCGTCTTCCGCGCGCGCAGTCGCCACGTAAGTGAAATAGCGCCACGGCGGTAGTGCCGGTTCGCTGAACGGCCGCACCAACCGGCCTTCGGCGATGTCGTCCGCGACGAGCGCGATCGGCCCCATTGCGACACCGAGGCCGTCGAGCGCGCCTTGCAGCGTCAGATAGAAATGCTCGAGCGTGAGCGAATGCCGCGGCACCAGATTCGCGTGCCCGGCCGCTGCGAGCCACTCGGGCCACATACCGGGGTACGTCGCCGCATGCAGCAGCGTGAAGCCGGCGAGATCGGCCGGCGTACGCAACGGCCGCCCATCGAGCAGCTTCGGCGCGCATACGGGCAGGCGGATTTCCGACAGAAACTCCTCGGCAACATATCCGTCGATCGCCTGCGGGCCACCGCGGACGATCAGGTCGACCTTGTCACGCAACTTCTCGATCGGCTCGTTCGACGTTGACAGCCGCACCTCGATGGTCGGATGCGCAACCTGGAACGACGACAGCTTGGGCACGAGCCAGCGCAGTGAAAACGTCGCGGGCGCGCTGACGCGCAGCACGCGCTGCTGCCCCTGGCCGAAATGCTGCGCGGTGGCGAGCGCGATCCGGTCAAACGATGCACCGACCTCGGCAAGGTATACGCGACCGGCGTCAGTCAGTTCGACGCGCCGGTTGTGCCGCTCGAACAGCGGTCGGCCCAGCCATGCCTCGAGTTGCTGAACATGCCGGCTGATCGCGCCATGCGTCACGCACAGCTCGTCGGCGGCGCGCGTGAAACTGCCGAGGCGGGCCGCGGCTTCGAAGGCGCGCAGCGAATTCAATGGAGGGAGTCGTCGGGCCATGCATCGTTTCGCGTGAAATTTACTCACGCGACTGCTCAGATTTAATCGTTTGATCGGGTGATCCTACTCCGCCAATATGGCACACGAACGGCCGATGCGGCCGGAATGGATGTCTGGAATTCTCACATGGAGTATGGAGCATGCCGAACGTGGTGGTGGTGGGCGCCCAATGGGGTGACGAAGGCAAGGGGCGCGTCGTGGACTGGCTGGCGGCGCAGGCCGATCTCGTCGCACGCTACAACGGCGGCCACAACGCAGGCCATACGCTGGTCGTCGGCGACAAGACCTACAAGCTCGCGCTGCTGCCGAGCGGCATTGTGCGTGGCAAGCGCGGCGTGATCGGCAACGGTGTGGCGCTCGATCCGGAGGCGCTGCTGGACGAGATCGGGCGGATGGCCCAACTCGGGCTGTCGGTGACGCCGGACAATCTGTCGATCGCGGAGAACGCCACGCTGGTCCTGCCGATTCACCGTGCGATCGACCAGGCGCAGGAGCGTCTGCGTCGCGAACCCATCGGCACCACGCTGCGCGGGATCGGGCCGGCTTACGAGGACAAGGTCGGGCGCCGCGGGCTGCGGGTCGCGGATCTGGCCGAGCCGGGCCAGCTTGCCGACAAGCTCGACGTGCTGGTCGATCACCACAATGCATGGTTCCGCGGCCTGGGGCTCGAGCCGTGTTCGCGCGACGCGATGCTGGCAACACTGATCGACATCGCGCCGCAGATCCTCCCGTTCGTGCGTCCCGTGTGGGCCGACCTCAACGACGCGAACGACCGCGGCGAGCGCATTTTGTTCGAGGGCTCGCAGGCCGTGATGCTCGACATCGACTGGGGCACGTATCCGTTCGTGACGTCGTCGGGCACCGTTGCATCGGCCGCGGCGGCCGGCACGGGCCTCGGCGCGTCGAAACTCGGCCACGTGCTGGGCGTGACCAAGGCGTACGCGACGCGCGTCGGCGGCGGCCCGTTCCTCACCGAACTGAGCGACGCCACCGGCGAAACGCTGCGCGCGCGCGGGCAGGAGTTCGGCGTCAACACCGGCCGGCCGCGCCGCTGCGGATGGCTCGATGCCGCGCAGTTGCGGCAGGCCGTCCGGATTTCGGGTATCGATTCGCTCGCACTCACCAAGCTCGACGTGCTCGACGGCTTCGCGTCGATCGAGCTGTGCGTCGGCTACGAACTTGACGGCGCACGTGTCGACCATCTGCCCGCGAGCCTCGATGCGCAGGCGCGCGCAATGCCCGTCTACGAAACGTTCGCCGGGTGGGACGGCACCGTGAAGGGTGTACGCGAACGCGCAGTGTTGCCGCGTGCCGCACAGGATTTCATCGCGCGCGTCGAGGCGATCGCAGGCGCGCCCGTGTCGATGATCACGACCGGCGCCGAGCGCGACGACACGATCGTGCTGAGCAACCCCTTCGACCCGTTCTGAGTGCGACGCGGCACGCGCGATGTGGGCCCGGCAGGCCGCGGTGCGGCCTGCACCGATCCGGCGCCGGTCGTCCTTCGACAAGGGGCGTCGCATGAGCGATCGTCGCCGATGCGGCGCACGGCAAACTGGACACGCCTGCACCGCTGCGGTACTGTTCCGCACAATTCGCGCCAGACCGGAATGTGCCGGGGCGGGCGCCGCTGCAAGGCGATTTCAATCCCGGGGCATGTCGATGGACACGTTACAGATGATGCGCATTTTCGTCCGGGTTGCGGAGGAGGGCAGCTTCACGAGCGCGGCCCACCGCCTGGACATCACCACCGCCTACGCATCGCGTTCGGTCGCGCAACTCGAAACACACCTGCGCACGCGTTTGCTCAACCGGAGCACGCGCCGCATCGCGTTGACCGACGCCGGACAGCGCTATCTCGACCGCTGCCAGCGCATCCTCGGCTACATCGACGAAGCGGAAGCCGAGGCGGCCGACGCGCAGGCGAAGCCGTCGGGCCGCCTGCATGTGCATGCGACGACCAGTTTCGGTCAGGCCTACCTGGTGCCTGCAGTGGTGCGATACCGGGAGCGCTATCCGTCGGTGGCCGTCGAGCTCACGCTGTCGCAGCACGTGCCCGACATCATCGACGAAGGCTACGACGTGTCGCTGCAATTGAGCACGACGGAGCTGCCCGACTCGGGGCTGGTGTCGCAGCGGCTCGGCGATGTGCACAGCGTGCTGTGCGCGTCGCCCGCGTACCTGAAGGAGCGCGGCACGCCGCGTACCGTGCGCGATCTCGAATCGCATGCGTGCCTGCAAATCGTCACGCCGATTTTTCCGCGCGACCGGTGGCATCTCGACGGTCCCGACGGTCGCGAGACCTTCGAACTGCCGCTGCCGGATTTCCAGGTCAACATCGCCGATGCGCTCGGCGCCGCATTGCGCGCCGGTCTCGGGATCGGCTCATTGCCAATGTCGACCGCGGTGCCCGCCCTGGCGAGCGGTGCGCTGGTTCGCGTGTTGCCCGAGTACCGGCTGCAGAAGCTGACGGTCTACACGCTGTATGCGTCGCGCCAGTACCTCGACGCAAAGATCCGGACGTTCGTCGATTTCCTGCGCGAATGCGTACCCGAAATGCTGGCCGCCGACGAGGCGGCGCTGCGCGGTTCCTGCGAGCCCTGAGTGGAGGCGAACGACGCGTTTCGGGTCGCATGACTCGGCACTCGCAACGTAGTCCGTGAATCGACCTTCAGCCGCGCGCGATATTTTGCACACCGAACTTGATGATGAGGGCACTGCGGCACGACGTCTTCGATTGGATGCGTCGCTCGACTCGCGCGTTTATGAGAACCCCAGTCCGGAGCGGGCCGGGCCACTCGGATTCCGTCGTGCGTGCTTCGGTGTCGAACCCGTGATGCGCGAGACGGTCGCATAAGAAATTCATCCCATGAAACGACAACGCCACGGCTGCAAGTCCGTGGCGTTTCGCTTCATGAGGATTGTTGCCCGTCAGCGGCGGGGATCCGCTGCGGTATTACTGCTGCTCGTTCCAGAGCGTGCGCCCGAAGAACGTCAGCGTGCGGTCCCACGCGATCTGCGACCACACCGGATCGAACTGCGTGCCGCCGATGCGGCCGGGGCCGACGGCCGTTTCGTTCGCGAACGCATGATGCGCGAGATAGTGGTGGAATTCAACGTCGACCTTTGCGTCGGTCAGCTTCTTCTCCAGCACATCGACCTGGTCGATTGCGAAGAACGCATCCTGCGTGCCCCAGTGACCCATCAGCGGCACCTTGATCTTCGACGGATCGAGGTAGTCGAGCGGGGGGAAGCCGTACCACGTGACGCCGGCATCGACATCGGCGAACTGCAGCGACAGCAGCGTGAGAGCGCCGCCCATGCAGAAGCCGGTGACCGCTACGCGCGACGCGCGCGTCTTCAGGTATTGCGCTGCGCCGGGAATGTCCTGCGACGCAGCGTCGCCGAAATCGAGGCCGGTCATCAGGTGGTGCGCTTCTTCCTCCTCGACCGTCGACTTGCCGCGATACAGGTCGGGCACGAGCGCGAAGTAGCCGCAGCGCGCGAGGCGATCGGCGACGCCGCGGATCTGGTCATTCAGCCCCCACCACTCCTGGATGACGACGACCGCAGGTGCACCTTCGGTCTTTTCCGGCGTGGCGAGGTAGCCCTGCAGTTCCTGGCCGTCGGGGCGGCGAAACGTGATCATGGAACCGGATGTTTGAGACATGAAACCGCTCCTTTTCGAAAAATGCGATGAGTGCGGCATCGGGTCGGCCAGCGAGTGCGGTATGCCCGGGTGACTCGAGGCTTCGCTCGCGTTCGCTTCGGCCGGCGCCGACCACGCGGCCATTCTATGCGCAAACGCCGGCCGTCTGCGTGAACGGTTCGGGGCAGCAGCCGATCCGCGCTCGCGCATCGATGGTGCGTCGTGCGGCGCGCAGGTCGGAGCCACCGAAAACGCAACACCCCGCCCCGATGAACGGGAGCGGGGTGTTGCGTCGACAGCACGCGTATCGAAGTACGCGCTGCGTACGTCGGTCTTACTGACCGAAATAGACCGAGTCTCGAGCGGTTTGCTTGACCGCGATCACGCGGCCGGCACGCACGCCGGCGGCGGCTTGTGCGCCGTAACCCGTTGCGTCGCTGTTCGTCACGCGGGCCTGCGCGGTTTGCAGCGCATTCGGATAGTGGGCGTCGGACACTTCCGGCTTGTAACCGGCTTGCTCGAGCTGCACGAGTTCTGCGCGGACCTGGGCGCGCGTCAATTCTCCCGACGAGTTCGACTGGGCGAATGCGCCAACGGATGCGGTAAGGGCGGCGGCAGCGGCGACTGCGTAGATGAACGACTTCATGGTGACCTCCGGTTTTCGTAGATTTCGCGCTTCGCATGTTGCGTTCAGCGGTTGATTGCATCGTAGCGATCGCGATACCGGTCGGAAATAGGCGTTCCAGCGAATAATTATTGCAACTGGGTAAACGATTCGCGGGGAAAGCGGGATTTTGTCTGAGGATTGTTGGTGCCGGCGCGCATTCGATGAGTGTGATTGGGGGCGCCGAACCAGGATCTGGCGAGATCCGGGACAGAGGTGTATTGCAACCGCACGCCGACTTCGGCCGATGGAAAGATCAATTAAATCGGATAACGAAGCATTGGTCGCGAACAAGGGAGTGTGGTCGCCCCTCGCCGTGCAATCCGGGCCGACTCCGTCTTCTCGCACTCACGGCCGCATCGTCGTGCGTACCGCGTCACTCACTCGTCGACGACCGACTGTCGTTTCCGGTATTCGGCGGGCGTGATCCCGACGTGCCTCGCGAACGACCGTCTGAGCGTATCGACATTCGCGAAGCCGCATTTCGCGGCGACCTGCTTCGGCGTGTCATGTCCGTTTTCGAGCAGTTGCCGGGCCGCGGAGATGCGGGTCGCTTCGACCCACGCGGCCGGCGTCATGCCGACCTCCGCGCGAAAGAGCCGCGCGAAGTGGCGCGGGCTCATGCCCGCATGCTTTGCGAGTGCCGCCACCGAGTGTTCGAGTTCAGGATGGCTGGCGATCCAGCGCTGGACTTCCTGCAGCACGGAGCGCCCGGCCGGCCGTGCCTCGCCGCTGCGGCTGAACTGGAGCTGTCCGCCCGGGCGCTTGAAGAACATGACCAGTTGCGCGGCAACGCGCCGTGCGATTTCCCGGCCGAGATCTTCCTCGACCAGTGCGAGCGCGAGATCGAGCCCGGCCGTGACGCCCGCTCCGGTGCGCAGCTTGCCGTCACGTACATACAGCGCGTCCGCTTCGACCGTGAGCGACGGATACGCATCGGCGAGCGCGTCGGCGGCGGCCCAGTGCGTCGTCAGGCGTCGTCCTTTCAGCAGGCCGGTCGCCGCGAGGATGAATGCGCCGGTGCAGATCGAGCCATACCGCTTGCTTTGCACGGCGGCCGAGCGCAGCCATGCGAGGACGTCGGTTCGCAGCGCGACCGCGGGGGCACCCGGCGCACCGGCGACGAGCAGCGTGTCGAGGCGATCGGGAATGTCGGGAGCGATCCAGTCGGCCAGCAATTGCGCGCCCGATGACGCGCGGATCGGCCCGGACTCGCTCGCGATGATCCGCAGCGTATAGAACGGCTTGCCGCATTCGGCGTTAGCCTGGGCGAATACGTCGAGCGGCGCGGAGACGTCGAGCAGTTGTACGCCCGGTACCGCGAAAATTCCCACGACCTTCGGCATGTTCGGTTGCCTGTTGTATCGATGTGTCGAACGTGACGCGTAGCAGTATAGACGCGCGACGCGAGGCGACGAGGGGGCACCGGCGCACTTCGCGGGCGCGATTCGAGGGTTGCGGCCGCGATGGCCGTCGATCGCGCGAAATGGCAGAATTTGTCGTAATACGCCGATTGATGCCAAACCCGGGCCTCCGGAGAATGGGTGCTGTCTTCAATGGAGGTCGATCATGACTGTGAACGTCGCCGGCATCACCGTTCCCGATAGCCAACTCGCTCGCGAGATCACCGAACTCGTACGGGATACCGAGTCCGAGTTGCTGTTTCACCATTCCAGCCGCGTCTACTACTTCGCCGCGCTTGCGGGGCAGCGCCACGGGCTCCGCTACGATCCCGAACTGCTCTATTGCGGCTGCATGTTTCATGACATGGGGCTCACGCATCGGCACAGCAGCGCGTGCGAACGATTCGAAGTGGACGGCGCCAATGCCGCCCGCGATTTTCTGAAGAGCAAGGGCATTTCGCAGCAGGACATCGAGGTCGTATGGACTGCGATCGCGCTGCACACTACGCCATGCATTCCGAAGCATATGCATCCGGTCGTCGCGCTCGTCACCGCAGGGGTCGAGATGGACGTGCTGGGCCTCGCATATCCGGAGTACAGCGACGTCGAACGAGATGCCGTCGTCCGTGCACATCCGCGCACGCCGCATTTCAAGGAAGACATCATCCAGGCGTTCTACGACGGCATCCGGCACAAGCCGGACACGACGTTCGGCAACGTGAAGGCCGATGTGCTGGCCGACAAGGATCCGCATTTTCATGCAGGCAATTTCTGCAGCGTGATCCGATCGTCGGCATGGGCCGGCTGATCGGCATCGGCGCCGGGCAGGGCGTGGGAGGGAGGGCGCCCTGGGCCGCGCACGTCGCGCCTGCCGATCACTATTCCTTAGAAAAGTTGTTACGTGACAATCACATGACGTCGATGCAGGCCTTCATATCCTGAATTTCACCTCCCTGGCTACCGCAGGGAATCGTCGATTCGCGCCATCCGGGCAACGGGTAATGGGGTCGGAATCAGGCGACGAAAGCCCGGTCCGACGCCCGGTGAACCCGTGACGACAAGAATCCGCTCGCCTTCGGCAAAACGCCTATAATGATTGGGCAAATTGCCGGAGAAGATTCATGAGCACGATCGCGTTTCATCCTTCGGGCGTTGCGCACCCGCGCCAGGCCGAATTCACGATACTCGAGCAACTGCTCGCGATTCGCGTGCGCTCGGGCGCCGATCTCGCTGAACTGGCGAGCGCGCGCGTCGACGTCGCGGTGATCGATCGCCTGTCGGAGCGCGGCCTGAAGTCGGATGAACTCGCCTTCATCATCCCGCGGCGCACGTTGAGCCATCGCCGTCAGGCGCACGAGCGCCTGTCGCCGGAGGAATCCGACAAGGCGATCCGGCTTGCACGCATCGTCGCGCAGGCGACGGCCACGTTCGGCGACCAGGACAAGGCAATGGCGTGGCTGCGCAACGGGCTCCAGCGCTTCGGCGGCCGCACGTCGCTCGACATGTCGAGCACCGAGCACGGCGCCCGACTCGTCGAAGAGGCGCTCACGCAGATCGACGAGGGGTATTTCGCTTGACGACGCTGTGGCGGATCAGCAATTACGCCGATCTGAAAGGCATCGGCGGCTTGCGGGCCGGCGGGCGCTGGCATTTTGCCGGGCAGCCCGTCGTCTATCTCGCCGAGCATCCGGCGCTCGCGCTGCTCGAGACGCTCGTCCACTTCGAAATGGCCACCGTTGCGCAATTGCCGAGCGCATACCAGTTGCTGCGCGTCGAGGTGTCCGAATCGGTGGACGTTGCCGAAATCGCGGAAGGCGAGGCGCCGGCCGACTGGCGGGAGAACGTCGACTGGACCCGCAGTGCCGGCACCGAGTGGCTGCACACGCAGCCGAGCGCACTGCTGCGCGTGCCGAGCGTCGTCGTGCCGCACGCGCACAACTTCCTGTTGAATCCGCTGCACCCTGCCGCATCCGACGTCCGCATCGCGGAAGTCATGCAGTCGCCGTACGACAGCCGGATTCTGCAGCTGGTCCAGTCGAACAAGAGCGAATAGCGCGCGTCACGCACGACAAGCCGCAGGAACATGTCATTCATTGCGTCGCCGCAGCGTGCCGCGGGAAACGGTAGCACCGCCGCAAGCGCACCCGCCGAGATCGACCGCCATCCCGCCAGCAGCCCTTTACGCGGGAAGCGAACGTGCGGCGCAGGCGCGGTATGGCAAATCGCCGGCGCGTCGTCATGACGTGCGCAATGCCGCGACAGTCAACGCGCTGACCCTCGGATTACATTTTCGTAATCGAGCTGTCCCGCTGGTCGGCGAAGCCTTTCGCCCGCCGGTTTACCGGTAACATCGCCGCATATTCCAACCGAATGCGATGGAGCCGAGCATGCGCATCCTGATAGTCGAAGACGAACCGAAGACGGCCGCGTACTTGAAGAAAGGGCTCGAGGAATCCGGCTTCAGCATCGATCTCGCAAAGGACGGCGCGGAAGGGCTGATGCTCGCGCAGGAAGAGAATTACGACGTGATCGTGCTCGACGTGATGCTGCCCGTGCTCGACGGGTGGGGCGTGCTCAAGCGTCTGCGCGATACCCATACCACGCCGGTGCTGTTCCTGACCGCGCGCGACGATGTGCAGGACCGCGTGCACGGTCTCGAACTGGGCGCCGACGATTACCTCGTGAAGCCGTTCGCATTCGTCGAACTGCTCGCGCGCATCCGCACGCTTGCTCGCCGCGGCCCGCCACGCGAGACCGAGCGCATCGTGGTCGGCGACCTGGAAGTCGACGTCGTGCGCCGCCGCGTGAAGCGCGGCACGGTGCGGATCGACCTGACGCCACGCGAGTTCTCGCTGCTGCAGTTGCTCGCGCGTCGGCAAGGCGAAGTGCTGAGCCGCACGCAGATCGCGTCGTATGTCTGGGACATGAACTTCGATAGCGACACCAACGTCGTCGAAGTCGCCATCCGGCGACTGCGCGCGAAGATCGACGATGCGTTTCCGGTCAAGCTGATCCACACGGTGCGCGGCGTAGGCTACGTGTTCGAACCGAAGGACGGTGCATGACGCTCGGTCGATCGCTTGGTGCGACGCTCGCGCTCGCGTTCGGCGCGACGATGCTCGCGGTCTTCGCGCTCGTCGGCACGTACGTGTATACCGGCCTCGACCGGCAAGTGAGGACGCAGGACGATCTGGACATCGTGCTTGCCGCACGGCACACGCGCCGGCTCGCGGGCGAACTCGGTTCGCTCGACGCCGTGCGCGCGCACGCGGACCGGCTGACGAGCCAGGTGCTCGGGAACGCGGCACTCTCGATGGCCGTGGTCGACGATCGGGGCAATGTGCTCGCGCTGCACAACGTCAAGCGGACCGAGCGCGAGGATCTGCCCCCGGCTGCGTCGGGCACGGCGTCGCCCGCACCGCCTGCGTTGCCCGATGCCGAACTGTTTCCGCCCCACGCGACGCCGGTGCCGGCGGCCGAACGGATCACCGTCGACCGGATCGCGACATGGCGCGCCGACGGCGGCACGTCCGTGCGCGGTGTCGTGGCCGGCGCAATGCTGCGCGACGGTACGCAGATCCGCATCGCGATCGCGCGCGACATGAGCGATCGCGCCGCACTGCTCGACGGCTATCGCAACAAGCTGAAGCTCGCCGGCGGGCTGGGCGCGCTGTGCGCGATGCTGCTCAGCTACTGGCTGATCCGCACGGCGCTCGCACCGCTGCGCGAGATCGTTGCGAACACCAGCCGGATCACCGTCGACAAGCTCGACGCGCGGCTCGACGCCGGGCGTGCGCCGCGCGAACTGCGTGCGCTCGTCGATGCGCAGAACGCGATGCTCGGCCGACTGCAGCAAGCTTTCGGACATCTGTCGCAATTCAGCGCCGATCTCGCGCACGACCTGCGCACGCCGCTGAACAACATGCGCGGCGCGACCGAAGTGGCGCTTGCGCGGCCGCGTTCGCCCGGCGAATACCAGGCGCTGCTCGAATCGAATCTCGAGGAATACGACCGTCTCGCACGGATGATCGAGAACGTGCTGTTTCTCGCGCGCGCCGAACACCCGACCTTCGTGACGCGGCAGCGCGCGTTCGACGTGCATGACGAGCTGACGCGCATCGCCGAATACTTCGAAGGACTCGCCGATGAAGCGGGTTCGACGCTGCGCGTCGAAGGGCACGGCCGGCTGATTGCCGATGTCGAACTGTTTCGCCGCGCGGTCGGCAACCTGCTCGCGAATGCGCTGCGCTATACGCCTGCGGGCGGCGTCATTGCACTGCGCGTCGACGAAACGGCGGACACGGTACGCGTCGTCGTCGAGAATCCGGGCGAGCCGATCGATCCCGCGCTGCTGCCGCGCATCTTCGACCGATTCGTGCGCGGCGACCCCGCGCGCAGCGGCGGCGTGCCGGGCGGCACGGCCGGGCTCGGGCTCGCGATCGTGCGCTCGGTGATGGAGCTGCACGGCGGCACCGCGCGTGTCGAAAGCGATGCGGCGGCCACGCGGTTCATCCTCAACTTCGTCAGGAGCCCTGCGTCTTGATCGCCGTGCCCGATCCGGCGGCCCAAGCGGTGATGTCCGCGCCCGCGTGCCAGCCGCCGCCCAGCGCCTTCAGCAATCCGACCGACGCTTCCATCCGGCGCGCCGCGATCTCGTCGGCCTGGCGCCGATTGGTCAGCGCGATCGTCTGCGCGGTCACCACGTCCAGATAGCTGACGGCGCCGGCATTGAAGCGATTCGTCGTCAGCCGCAGCGACAGGTCGGCCGCGTCGGTCGCGCGCTGCTGACTAGCGGCCTCGGACGCGAGCGCATCGAGCGCGGACAATTGATCCTCCACCTGCTGGAATGCGCTCAGCACGGTCTGCCGATAGCCGGCGACCTCGCCATCGTACTGCGCGTGCGCGCCGCGCAGCGTCGCGCTGCGCCGGCCGCCGTCGAACAGCGTGCCGACGAGTTGCGGGCCGAGCGACCAGAACAGGCTTGGCGCGGTCAGCCACGGCATGAAGAACCCGCTTTCGAGCCCCGCGCTCGCCGACAGCACGAGGTCCGGGAAGAACGCGGCGCGCGCTTCGCCGATCTGCGCGTTCGCGGCCGCGACGCGGCGCTCGGCAGCCGCGATGTCCGGCCGTCGTTCGAGCAGTTGCGACGGCACGCCGGCCGGAATGGCAGGCACGTCGAATGCCTGAACGCGCGCTGGCAATGCGAACGTCGATGCGTTTTCGCCGACGAGCGTCGCGATCGCATGTTGGAGCTGCGCACGCGACGCGTCGATGTCGGTATCCTGCGTGCGCGTCGCTTCCAGTTGCGTTTCGGCTTGTGCGACGGCGGACGCATCGATCGCGCCGGCCGCGAGCTGCTGTTTCAGCAGCTTCAGCGCATCCGCATAGGCCCGCACCGTGTCGTCGAGCAGCTGCTTTTGCGTATCGAGCGAACGCAGCGCGAAATAGTCGGTCGCGAGTTCGGCCGTGACCGACAGTTTGACGGCTTGCAGATCGGCCGCACTTGCGTCCGCGTTCGCCTGCGCACCTGCCACCGCATCGCGCACACGGCCGAACACGTCGGGTTCCCAGCTTGCCGCCACGCCGACCTGATGGTCGGATGTCGTCTTGCCGGCGAGTGACGAACCCAGCTTGTTCCGCGATATGCGTGAACGGCTTTGCGCCACGCCCGCCGTGACTGTCGGCAGAAACCCCGCATGCTGGTAGTCGACCATCGCTCGCGCTTGCTCGAGGTCGGCAACGGCTTTCTTGACGGTCTGGTTCGACACGTCGACGCGCGCTTCGAGCGCGTTCAGATCCGCGTCGTTGAACACTGTCCACCACGCGCCGCGCGACGCGGCATCGGCCGGCGCCGCGACTTGCCAGCCCGGTTGCGCGGCCGGCGCGCCCGCATAGTGCGTGGGCACCGCGACGGTCGGCGGCGAATAGGGCGGCAGCGTCGAGCAAGCGGCCAACGCGGTGACAACGCCGAGCGCGACGACGCGGCGGGCGAACGGGAGTGGGTGAGGAAGGCGCATGGCGGGAATCTCACAGGTAGGCATGGCGGGTCAGGTGCGGGCGTTCGAGGTACGCGCAACCGGCGCGGAGGCGGGCATGGACGTCGCCGCGTGTGGCGCTGACGGCACACCGCTTGCCGTGGCCGGTTGCGCTGCCGGCGAAGCGGCCGGCACCGCGCTGTGCTCGACCGACACGATCTTCACGGTTTCGCCGCTTGCGATCGAATCGCCCGGGTTGTCGATCATGCGATCGGTCGCGCCGAGCCCGGCGACGATCTCGACATGCGTGCCGAAATCGCGTCCGATCTGCACGGTCTTCAGCGCCGTGCGTCCATTCGCGTCGACCGTTGCAACCGTCACGCCGTTCGGCCGGTACAGCAGTGCACTGACCGGCAGCTCGAACGCCGGCGCCGCGCTCGGCACGAGCAGGTGCGCCTGCGCATACGCGCCGGGCAGCAACGCGCCATCGCGATTGTCGACGTCGATCTCGACACGCAGCGTGCGCGTGACCGGGTCGATCGCGCCCGCGCTGCGGGCGACGTGCGCGGCGAAGCGCCGCCCCGGATACTGCTGCGTGGTCAGGTAGACGGCCGTGCCGGTGGAGACGCCGGCCGCGCTGTCCTGCGGCACGTCGACGAACACGCGCAGCGTGTCGGTCTGCTCCAGATGGAACAGTTCGCCCGACAGTCCGGGGCTGCCCGGCGTGCCGCCCGCCGTCACGAGCGTGCCGACGTCGACGTTGCGCGCGGTAATCACGCCGTCGAATGGCGCGCTCACCGATTCGAACGATACGAGCTCGTTCAGATGGGCGGCATTGGCCTGCGCGGATGAGAGCATCGCGCGCTTCGCGTTCATGTCGGCCACCTTCGTGTCGGTGTCCTGCTGCGACACCGATTGCGTCTTCAGCATGTCCTGCCAGCGCTGCGCGGTCGATTTCGCATAGTCGTAATTCGCTTGCGCGGTCGCCGCGTCCGCGCGCGCCTGGCGCAGCTGCGCGTCGAGGTCGGGCGCGGTGATCTGCGCGAGCGTTTGCCCGGCCTTCACATGCGTGCCGATGTCCGCGCTCCAGTGGGCGATGTAGCCGCTCGTACGCGCGTAGATCGACGCTTCCGCATACGGCGTCACGGCACCCGGCAGCGTGAGCGTCTGGGCGGCCGGCGCGACGCCGGGCTGGATCACGGTCACCGGCAGCGCCTGCTGCGCCGCCACCTGGTGGCGCTGCGCGGCGCGCGCGGCGATGCGCGGCACGATGCCGATCGCGAGCAGCGTGGCGGCGACGGCAATCGCGGCAAGCGGGACGGCCAGCTTGCGGCCGCGCCGGGACGGCGGCGTTTCTGGCGTTGCGCCGCGCGCGGCAGGCGGCATCGTTGCCAGTTCGGCAGTGGGCGGCGGGGTCAGCGGTTCGGTCGTGTCGTTCATGATGAGTTCGATGTCGGGCGAGTCGTAGGGAATCGGGATGCGTTCTTGATCAGCGCACCACCGGAATGTCCTGCACGCGGCGGGCGGCGGCCGCTTCGCGGCGTCGGTCGAGCCACGCGTGGATGAAGCCGAACAGCACGGGTACGAACAGCAGTGTCGACAGCGTGCCGAACGCCAGCCCGCCGATCACCGCGCGGCCAAGCGGGGCATTTTGTTCGCCGCCGTCGCCGAGGCCGAGCGCCATCGGCAGCATGCCGATCAGCATCGCGAGCGCGGTCATCACGACCGGACGGAAGCGGCTGAATCCTGCCTCGAGCGCGGCCTGCCACGGTGATGCGCCGCTTGCGATCAGCTCGCGCGCCGCGTTGACGACGAGGATGCTGTTCGCGGTCGCGATGCCGATGCACAGGATCGTGCCGGTCAGCGCGGGCACCGACAGCGTGGTGCGCGTGACGAACAGCATCCATGCGATGCCCGCGAGCGACGCGGGCAGGCCGCCGACGATCACGAGCGGGTCCAGCCAAGACTGGAAGTTGACGACCATCAGCAAGTAGACGAGCGCGATCGCGATCGCGAGGCCGCCGAGCAGTCCGGTAAACGATTCGTGCATCGCCTGCACCTGGCCGCGCAGCACGATCGACGAACCGGGCGGCAGTTGGGCGCGCGCATCGTCGACGAGCTTCGTCACGTCGGCCGTGACGCCACCCAGATCGCGTCCTTGCACCGACGCGAAGATGTCGAGCACGGGCTGCACGTTGTAATGCGACACCACGGCCTGCTGCGTCGCGCGGGAGAACGCGCCCAACGCGCCGAGCAGGTTCTGTGCGGGCGCGCCTGCAGCCGGACCGCCGGCGGGCGTCTGCGGCGGGCGCGCGGCACCCGTAGGCAGCGGTATGTTCGCCAGCGCCTGCAGCGAATCGACCGAATACTGCGGAGCCTGCACGATCAACGGGTAGCTGACGCCGTTGCGCGGATCGAGCCAGAAGTTCGGCGTCGTCTGCGAACTGCCCGACAGCGCGATCAGCAGGTTCTGCGCGACGTCGCGTTGTTCGAGGCCGGCCTGAATCGCCTTCGTGCGGTCCACGTCGACGTTGATCGCCGGCTCGTCGCCGGGCTGCTGGATGCGCGTATCGACGAGGCCGCGCACGCCGCGCAGCTTCGCAAGCAGCGCGTTCGCCACCGCGCGGTTCTGGTCCAGTTTGTTGCCGACGATCTGGATGTCGACCGGCGCGGGCAGTCCGAAATTGAGAATCTGGCTGACGATGTCGGCCGGCAGGAATGCGAACGTTACGCCCGGGAACGATTGGACCAGCAGGTTGCGCAGCTTCGCGACATACGCCGCCGTCGGCGCATGGTTCGGCTTCAGCGTGATGTTCACGTCCGCATCTTCGGTGCCGATCGGGTCGGACGAGTCGTACGTGAGGTTGATTCCGCTCACCGGCACGCCGATGTTGTCGAGCATGCCGGCCAGTTGGTTCGCCGGAATCACGGTACGGATGCGCGCTTCCACTTCGTCGGTGAGGCGCGCGGTTTCCTCGATCCGCGTGCCGGTCGGTGCGCGCAGATGCAGACGAATCTCGCCCGTGTCGACCGACGGGAAGAAGTCCTGGCCGGCGAATGCGAACAGGCCGGTCGATGCGGCGCACGCAAGAAGAAACGCGGCCGCGAAACGGCGGCGATTCGAGATCGCTGCCGACAGCAGCGCGCGATAGCGCAGCCGGACCGCCTCGAAGCGACGTTCGAATGCGGCCTGGAATCGTGCGATGCGCGCGAACACGCCACGCGGCGGGCGGCCTTGTCCCTTTGCGCGCATCAGGACCATGGCGAGCGTCGGCACCAGCGTGCGCGAGAAGAAATACGACGCGACCATCGCGAAGATCACCGCTTCGGCCAACGGCACGAACAGGTAGCGCGCGACGCCCGTGAGCATGAACATCGGCACGAACACGATGCAGATCGACAGCGTCGATACGAAGGTCGGCACGGCAATTTCGCCCGAGCCGGTCAGAATGGCGTCTTCCAGCGGCGCGCCGCGTTCGAGATGGTGCGTGATGTTCTCGATCGCGACGGTCGCGTCGTCGACGAGTATCCCGACCGCGAGCGCGAGCCCACCGAGCGTCATGATGTTGATGGTCTGGCCGAGCGCGCCCAGCGCGAGCAGCGATGTGAGCACGGCGAGCGGAATCGATACCGCGATGATCAACGTCGCGCGCCAGCTGCCGAGGAACAACAGGATCATCAGCGCGGTCAGGCAGGCGGCGATCAGCGCTTCGCGCACGACGCCCTGCACCGCCGCCTTCACGAACACCGACTGATCGCCGAGCGCGGAGATGTGCAGCGCTTTCGGCAAACCGGCCGCGATCTTCGGCAGCATCGCCTTGACCTGGTCGATGATCGTCAGTGTCGACGCGCTGCCGGTCTTCTCGACGGTCAGCAGCGCCGCGCGCTTGCCGTCGACGCGCACGATGTTGGTCTGCGGTGCGTAGCCGTCGCGGACGTGCGCGACGTCGTGCACATAGACCACGTTGCCGTCGATCGTCTTGACGGGCAGGTTGTTCAGCGCGGCGACCGTCTGTGTGCTGCCGTTCATCTGCACGTTGTACTCGCGCGTGCCGATCTTCGCGGTGCCGCCCGGCAGGATCAGGTTCTGCGCGTTGATCGCGTTCACCACGTCGATCGGCGCGAGCCCCTTCGCCTGCAGCGCGCGCGTGTCGAGATCGACGACGATCTGGCGAACCTTGCCGCCGAACGGCAGCGGTACCGCCGCGCCTTGCACCGTCGCGAGCTGCGTGCGGATGAAGCTGTTGCCGAGGTCGTACAGTTGCTGTTCGGCAAGCGTGCTGCTCGACAGTCCGAGCTGCAGGATCGGCACCGTCGACGCGTTGTACGTGATGATGTTCGGCGGCAGCGTGCCGGGCGGCAGGATCCGCAGGATCGATGCGGAATTGCTCGAGGCTTCCGCGATCGCGCGATTGATGTCCGCGCCGGGGTGGAAGAAGATCTTCACGACCGACACCCCGTTCAGCGACTGCGATTCGATGTGCTCGATGTCGTCGACGTCCGACGTCAGTGCGCGCTCGTAGTTGGACGTGATTCGCTTGGCCATGTCCTCGGCGGAAAAGCCGTTGTATGACCAGACGATGCTGACGACCGGAATGTCGATGTTTGGGAAGATGTCGGTCGGCATGCGCAGGATCGCGAGCGGTCCCGCGATGAAGATCAGCAGTGCGAGTACGACGAATGTATAGGGCCTGCGCAACGCCAGCCGGACGATCCACATGATTTTTTTCCTCGAAGCAGGGCATGGGTGCCGCATTCGATGCGGTGAGCATGCAGTCTGCTGGCACGGCGTTGACCCGTTGCTGACCTGAACATTACGAAACTGTTATCCGTGCGTGGGCGACAGATTTCAAAGTTGTCATCTGCCGGTCAGCGTGGGGTTCGGGTCGATCGCCAGAATGGACGTGTCAGGCGGCGAATCGCGATTGCGGTCACGCCGGCGGCGCATCGACGATGCGTCTTCATTGAACCGTTCTCGGGAGTTTCATCATGAATCGCAAACTGATCGCAGCCGCGCTGCTCGCCGTCGTCGTCGGAACGCCGGTCGCCGCCTTCGCACAAACTTCGTCGCCCGGCGTGACCCGTGCCGAGGTAATCGCCGATCTCGTTCAGGCACAACGCGACGGCACCGTGCCCACGTCGAACTCCGACTATCCGCCGAGCGCGGCGACGGTCGCACGCAACCGCGAGCTCTACGCGATCGCGCACGGTGACCAGCGCACCGCCATGGCCGCCGCGGCAACGAACGTATCGACCGCGAGCGCGCAATGAAGCGGGGGAACGCGACGAAGCTCCGTTCCCGGATGGTGGTCGCCGCGCTGCTCGCGGCGACGGCCATGCCGGCCTTTGCGCGCGGGCAGCCGGAATTGCCGAGCGACGACGGCGGCCGTGCGAGTGTGCTGCGCGAGCTCGATCCGACGCAGGCGTCGGACGATGCGCGATCGCGCACGGCATCCGCCTCCTCGCTTGGCGGCGGCAATGCACACGGGACTGCCGCGACGTGGCGGGTCCGAGCCTCGTCGAGCCCACAGGGGTGATCCGGGGTGCCGCCTCGAGATCCTTTTCACGCAGGTACGTCGAAGTCGGCGCGACAGTGAGCCGCGACGGTGTAACCCTGTCGCGCGTCGGCCATCACCCAGGCGATCGGCTGGTTCGCATCGCCAGTTTCGCCCACCGTGTCTGAAGTCCCGATACCGAATCCGTACGCACGGCCACGCATGCGGAGCCCGCATGCCGGCCCGGGCGATGGTGTCAAAAAGATGTCGTGTGGATTGGCACGGGAGACCGTCGGCGTAGTCGAGCAAGCCCGTGCTGCTGCGCCGCCGTTGGCCGACCGAGGTCATTTGGGACGCCTACAGAAATGATCGCTTTCCCTGCTAGCCAGTGCGTCGTGACCGGCGCACCGAAGCATGCCATCGGATGGTGCCAATCACGAGCCGGTTCCGATGATTGTCAAACAGTGTGAGTCAATCGTCAGCATTTGCAACGGAAGTAACAGTCCCCGCAATTCGACGGTTTTGGGCGGCGCCGCCGCTACATTAGCTCCACCTGCCGCACGTCGCGGTGAGGCATGCGACCAGCCGCGGAACGCGGCCCGCAGCAACAACGTCTTTGGGGAGAATGACCATGAACAAGATTCGCACGATTCTGCTTGGCGCCGCGCTGACGGCAATCGCATCGGCGGCTTTCGCACAAACGGCCCAGACGGGCGCTGAGGGTTCCGCCGGCGTCGGCGCACAAGTCCAGACGCCGCTGCTCGGCGGCGGCGTGGGCGTGCAGGCAGGTGCCGGCGCGAATGCCGCGGGCTCCGGTTCGGGCGCGGGCAACGTCGTCGGCGGTGCGCTGAACGGCGTGGGCAAGACGGTCGGCGGCGTCGGCTCGGCGGCCGGTAACGCGGTCGGTGGCGCGACGCAGGCAGTCGGCTCGGCCGCTGGTTCGGCGAAGGACGCGGCGGTATCGGCTACGCACGCGACGAAGTCGCACGTGAAGCACGTCGCGAGCTCGGCGAAGAATCATGCGCAAGGCGCGGTGTCGACGGCGGGCAATGTCGCCGGCGGCGCGAAGGCGAAGGCCGGCGAAGCGCTCGAAGGCGCGACGAACTCGCTGCAGGGCGGCGCATCGGTCGGCTTGAAGGGTTCGGCGTCGGCGCAAGGCGGCGCGCTGTAAGCAACCTGCCTCCCGCACAGGCCCGGCCCGCTTCGATGCGGGCCGGGCTTTTTTTATTGATGCGTCGTGCATCGTGACAGGAAGCGTGTGCCGCGGACCGATACAGGCGGTCCGTGTACTCTCTCCCCATTGCCTGAACGCCATGCTTAAATAGCGGGGCTCCGGGTCGCCGGGGCTCCCGGCATGGTCCGGTAACATGCCGAGGCATCACGAATTCGAAGTACGGCGAGACGGCGAACGTCGGTGTGATCGGCGTCGCATTGTTCGCGCGGAAGGAAAGCGGCGAGGAAGCGTTGTGTCGCAACGCGAATCCGCCCCGGACAACGACGACGGCTTTGCACCGCCGCCCGTGACGCGCGGCGAGTGACGCGGCGCGACGAACTTCGCTGTCGTCGGGATGCCGGGCCGTGGTCTGCGCGGCGCCCACTTTCAGGTACCATCCCGACCCGCTGGCGACGGGCGGCCGTGCCCGGCGTTCGATCGCGCACGATGCCGGTCGACATCGCCCCTTCGTCATGAAACAGAGGAATCTTCGTGAAGTTCATCCACGCGGCAGACATTCATCTTGATAGCCCGTTGCACGGCCTGAGCGCGTATCCCGACGCGCCGGCCGCGCAGTTGCGCAACGCGTCGCGCGAAGCGCTGCGGCAGCTCGTGGATCGTGCGATCGAAGAGGCGGTCGCGTTCCTCGTGATCGCCGGCGACCTGTACGACGGCGACTGGAAGGACCACAACACCGGCATTTTCTTCGGCCAGCAAATGGGCCGCCTGCGCAAGGCCGGCATTCGCGCATTCGTGCTCGGCGGCAATCACGATGCCGAAAGCGAGATGACGAAGAAGCTGACCTTGCCCGACAACGTCACCGTGTTCGGCCACCGCAAGCCGGAAACCCACCGGCTGCCGGAATTCGACGTGGCGCTGCACGGGCAGAGCTTCAAGGACAAGGCTGTCGTCGACAATCTCGCCATCGGCTATCCGGATCCGGTGCCGGGTTACTACAACATCGGCGTACTGCACACCGCGCTCGAAGGCTATGCGGCGCACGCGAACTATGCGCCATGCACGCTGGCGGAACTGCACGCGAAGGGCTACGACTACTGGGCGCTCGGCCACGTGCACGAGTTCCAGCAATGGTCGGGGCCGTCGACCGTCGTGTTTCCCGGCAACCTGCAGGGTCGCCATATCCGCGAGACGGGCCGCCGCGGCGCGGTGCTCGTGACGGTCGAGCAGGGGCGCACGCAGGTCGAGCGCCTGTACCTCGACGTGCTGCGCTGGGAAGCCTTGTCGGTCGACGCGTCCGACTGCTTCACGGTCGTCGACCTGTCGAGAAAGATCGGCCAGTCGCTGGAGGCGCTGTTGAGTGTCGACGGCCATGTGCCGCGCGCGGTGCGCGTGACGGTCACGGGGCGCACGCCTGCGCACGGTCTCTTCTTCGGCCGCGCGCCGCAATTGCGCGCGGAGGTGCTGAACCAGATCGGCATCATCGGCAACGAACGGCTGTGGCTGGAGAAGGTCCGTCTCGCGACGTCCGCGCCTGAGCAGCCGCGGGGCGAGAGCGAGCAACTCGAGGCGCTGGAGGATCTGAAGCAGATCCTGGCCGATGCCGCGCACGATCCGGATTTTCTCGCACTGCTCGAACGCGACCTGAAGCCGTTCGTCGGCAAGGTGCGCAGCGACGTGAAGGAGGAGGTGCCGCTGCTGACG
Source organism: Burkholderia sp. FL-7-2-10-S1-D7 (assembly GCF_001524185.1). Taxonomy (NCBI): domain Bacteria; kingdom Pseudomonadati; phylum Pseudomonadota; class Betaproteobacteria; order Burkholderiales; family Burkholderiaceae; genus Burkholderia; species Burkholderia sp. FL-7-2-10-S1-D7. Next base: position 84,883 of record NZ_LOWY01000060.1, read on the forward strand.
ATGGCGCGCGCGGGCGAACTCACGGCGCTGGTCGAGCAGGTTGGTCCCGCGTTGCTCGCGCGGCTGGCGAGGGGGGAATAAGCGATGCGCATCAGCCAGCTCGATCTGATCAAGTACGGAAAGTTCACCGACGAGACGCTGCGCTTTCCGTCGGCCGGCCAGGATTTCCACGTGATCGTGGGGCCGAACGAGGCCGGCAAGTCGACGATCCGGACGGCCGTGTCGGAACTGCTGTTCGGGATGAAACTGCAGACGCCGCTCGACTTTCTGCACGCGACGCCCGACCTGCGGATCGGCGGCGTGCTGGAGGGAGGTACCGGCGCGTTCGCATTTCATCGCGCCCGCGGGCGCAGCCCGTTGCGCACGCCTGCCGACGACAAGCTGCCGGATGACTACCTCGCGGCCATCCTCGACGGCGCGACGCGCGAGTTCTTCGAGCAGATGTTCGGGCTCGACCATGGGCGGCTCGTCGATGGCGGCCGGAGCATTCTCGATGCGTCCGACAAGCTCGGCCAGGTGCTGTTCGAATCGGCGGCGGGTGTCGGCACGCTCGGGCCCGTGCGCGAGGAACTCGATGCGCGCGCGGGCGAGCTGTGGGCACCGCGTCGCAGTGGCAGCGCGTTCGCGCAGGCCGAGACCTCGTTCAACGAAGCGGTCGGCGAACTGAAGGCGGTCCAGGTGCGCACGCGCGACTGGGTCGATCGCAAGGAAGCGCGCGACGCGGTCGAACAGGAGATCGAGCAGGCGCGCGCGGAGCAGCGCCGGCTTGAAGCGCTGCGCTCGAAGCTCGAGCGCGTGCGGCGGCTGGCGCCGTACCTGAAGGAATTGACGATCAAGGAAGCGGCGCTGGCCGAACTGGGCGCCGTCGTCGAATTGCCGCCGACCGCGTACGCAGACCTGCTGAAAGCGCAAGGCGATCTCGCGGCCGAACAGAAGGTGCTCGAGGAGCGCCGCGCGGACTTGCTCGCGAAACGGCAGGCGCGCGACGCGATCGATCCGGATGCCGACGCGCTGGCTCTCGAAGGCGACATCGAAGCACTCGACCGGTTGCGCGGTGCCTGCATGAATCACGCACAGGATCTGCTGTTGCTCGGCGCGGACGTCGAGCGGCATCTGTCCGCTGCCGGTTCCGCCGCGGCTCAGCTCGGCTGGCCAACCGACGAGGCGTCACTGCGCGCGGCGCTGCCGAGCGCGCTGTCGCTGAAGACGGTCGCGAACCTCTTGCGCGACCACGGCGCACTGCATCAGGCACTGGCTGGCGCGCGCGAATCGCTCGACGAACGCACGCAGGAACTCGCGCAGGCGCAGGAGCAACTCGCGCGTCTGTCTACCGTCGATGTGCCGGAAGTGCTTCGTGCCGCGCTCGCCGATGCGCAGGGCTTTCGCGGCAGCGGCCAGCGCGAACTGGCGCTCGAGCGCGACATTGCCGCCGCCGAGCGCACGCTTGCCGATGCGCTCGATGCGCTCGGCCAGTGGCGCAAGCCGGTCGATGCGCTGCGTGTGCTCGACGTGCCGTCGGCGGCGCGGCTCGGTGCGCTGCTCAATGAAGCAAGCGAGCGCGCGAGCGCTGCGGCTGCCGCACGCGATGCACGGGATGGCGCGCAGGAAGAATGCGAGCGGCTCGAACTGCAGGAGAAGCATTTCGCGGAGACCCACAAGGTCGTCACGACCGCCGAGGTGCTGGCGGCGCGCGCCCGTCGCGACGGCGCGTGGGGCGACATCCGTAACGGCGTGGTCGCTCTGGCAACGGGCGCGCCGGCCGTCGACGATGCGATCCGTCTTGCAGACGAACTCGTCGATGCGCAGCTCGGCGCCACGCAAGCGGCGGCGACGCTGCAATCACTGCGTCAACAGGTCGAATCCGCACGTGCCGTGTTGATGCGCCGGCAGGCGGCCTTGGACGAGCGCGAACGCGAGCTGGCCGCGCACCGCGACGCATGGGCCGACCTCGCGACGACGGCCGGCGTGCCCGGCATGCCGCTGGCGGCGATGGGCGACTGGCTCGCGAAGCGCGACGTGGTGTTTGCCGCGCAACTCGAGCTTGACCGCCAGCGCCGCGAATTCGAGACGATCCGCGAAGCACGGGCCGGCGCGGAAGCTACGTTGCGTACGGCGCTGCGCCTGGTCTCGCGCGGCAGCGACGCCGACGGGCTGGCGGCGCTCATCGCGATCGCCGAGACGTTCGCGCAGTCGGCCGAGAAGACGCTCGCGCAGAAGGACAGCCTGGAGGACCGCGCGCGCGAAGCCGAACGCGGCTGTGCGACGGCCCGTTCGCGCGCCGGCCAGGCCCAGGCCGCCTACGATGCGTGGCAAGCACAATGGCGCGACGCGCTCGCCGACGCGAAGCTGTCAGCGAATGCGGTGACGCTGGCTGCGGCGGAAGGGGCGCTCGGGCTCGCGAATGCGGTGACGGACGAACTGGCCGGCGCCGATGCGCCGCGCAAACGGATTGCCGCGATTCGTGCCGAGCTGGCTGCGCTCGAGGCCGGCGCCCGGCGGCTGGCCGAAGCGCTTGAACCGGAATGGCTGGCGAGCGGCGACTGGCTGGACGTTGCGCGCCGGTTGACGATGCGCGTGGCGGCCGCACGGGAAACCGCGCGCGCGATCGATCGTGCCGACGAGGCGGTTCGGCAGGCCGACGGCAAGGTCGCCGATGCGGCCGCCGCGGTGGCGGGTGCGGATGCACGCATTCAGCCGTTGCTGCAACTGGCCGGCGTCACATCGATCGACGCGGCGCTGCCGCTGGCCGAGCGATCGGATCGGCAGCGCCAGCTTCGGCAGGCTGTCGATGCCGCGAAGGAGGCGCTGGTGCGCGATGGCGACGGGTTGTCCCAGGCGGCCGTCGAGGCCGAGGTCGCGGAACAGGACATCGCAGACGTGCCCGCGCATCTCGAAGCAGTGAAGCAGTCGCTCGGCGACGTCGGCAGCCGCCTGAATACGCTCGCGCAGCAACAGGTCGTCGCCGAGCAGGCATTCGGTGCGATCGACGGCCAGGCGAGCGCAGCCGTGGCCGAGGCGAAGCGGCAGGAAGCGCTGGCCGCGATGGGCGATGCGGCTGAACAGTATCTGGAAGCAGCGACCGCGAGCCGTCTGCTGAAGTGGGCGACCGATCGCTATCGCGACCAGAAGCAGGGGCCGATGCTGCGCCGCGCGGGTGAGATCTTCGCGAGGCTGACGCTGGGCGAATTCGCACGGCTGACCGTCGACACCGAACGGACGCCGCCCGCGCTGTACGCGCAGCGCACGAGGGGTGCTTCGGTCGAGGTCGCTGGCCTGAGCGAAGGGACGCGCGACCAGCTGTTCCTCGCGCTGCGGATCGCGGCGCTCGAACTGCAGCTCGCCAGCCGGACCGCGCTGCCGTTCGTTGCCGACGATCTGTTCATCAACTTCGACGATGCGCGTGCGAAGGCGGGGCTCGAGGCGCTGCGCGATCTGTCGACGCGAACCCAGGTGCTGTTCCTGACGCACCACGATCACCTGCTGCCGCTCGTGCGGGACGTGTTCGGCGCGCAGGTCAACGTGGTCGGGCTGCAGCGCGAGGTAGCCGGCGCATGACACGGGGCGGCACGATGGTCCCGATATTTGGGAATGGTCATCGCGTACAGGTAGTATGTGCGGTTCCGAAACGGACGCGACCGGTTCTGCCGGCCGCAGTCCGGCCACACGAGGGATCAATATGAACAAGCTGGTAGCTGCCATCGCATTCGCGGCGGACAAGCATCGCAATCAGCGGCGCAAGGACGACGAGGTATCGCCGTACATCAACCATCCGATCGCGCTGGCCGATGTGCTGGCCAACGAAGCCGGCATCGAGGACGAGCGCGTGATCGTCGCGGCAGTGTTGCACGACACGATCGAGGATACGGAGACAACCGAGCAGGAACTGCTGCGGCTGTTCGGCAAGGATGTCGCGGACATCGTGATGGAAGTCACCGACGACAAGTCGTTGCCGAAGGACGAGCGCAAGCGCCTTCAGGTCGAGCATGCGGCGAACATCAGCCGGCGCGCGAAGCTCGTGAAGCTGGCCGACAAGATCTGCAACCTGCGCGACATCGCGCGGCATCCGCCTGTGGACTGGCCGCTCGAGCGCAAGCAGGCGTACTTCGACTGGGCGAAGTCGGTTGTCGACCGGATGCGCGGCGTGCATCCGGGCCTGGAGGGGATCTTCGACGCCGCGTACGACGCGCGGCCGGCGGACTGACGCGCAGCCATGCAGGCGGCCCGATCCCGCTCCGTCGCGCGGTCGTTGCCCGCGGTAGCGGGCGTCGACGTGGGTGGCGACAAGAAGCAATGCGATCTCGTGATCTTGCGCGGCTCGACGATCGTTTGCCGCGAGGAGCGGATCGCGCCCGAAGCGCTGCCTTCGCTGTGTATCGAGCATGATGTGGTGGCGGTCGGCGTCGACGCCCCGAGCCAGTGTGGACGGGAAGCGGCCGCCGGACCGCCGAGCAGGCGCTCGCGCTTGAACGGATCTCGTGTTTCCCGACGCCGTCGCGCGAGCAGGCCGTGGCCAGCACGTCGGGCTTCTTCAACTGGATGTTCATGGGGGAGCGCGTCTACCGCGCGCTGGCCGACGCCTATCCGCTGCTGACCGACGCGCGCTATGCCGGCGGGCGCGTGAGCTTCGAGACTTATCCGTACGCGATTACCTGCGCGATGCTTGGCAAGGCCATCGCGTCGGCGAAGCAGAAACGCAACCAGCGCAGGCAATTGCTGACCAAACTCGGGATCGACGTGTCGACACTGCGATCGGTCGACGCGCGGGACGCGACGTTGTGCGCATTGACCGCGCAATACGTGATCGACGGAAATGCGCGCGCGTATGGCGATGCGGAAGGCGGGTATATCCGTGTGCCGATCGTCAGCGAAACGATCATTCTCGATGCGCTCTAGTCAGGGGCCGCGGCTGGCGGATACCCGTGAACCCGTGACAGGAAGGTGAGCTTTTTCGGGAGCTGCATCGGAATGTCGACGTCGAGGTGTCGAGCAGTGACGGCATATGCGGAGCCGGTGGCGTGCGCACCCTATATGCAGTCGAGGCACCGTACGCTTCCCGGCCGGGATGCTCAGTCTTCGAGAATGGACTTCGGCACGCTGGAGAGATCGCAGGCAGCCGCGTGCTCGAAATAGCCTTGCGCATCGTCGATCATCACGACCGCGACGTCGATCAGTTCGTCGAGTCGTTGCAGCAGCGATTCGCGCCACTCGATGTCCTCATCGCGCTCGGGCGTCTTGTCGAGCTGCTCGATGATCGAGTCGGCCGTCTGCAGGAACGGGATCGCCTGTTGATAGTTTTCGATCGAGACCATCGCTGCGTTGCGCGCGCCGACGAGTCGTTCACGATGCTCATCCGCCAATTCGGATACGCCGCTGATGCGCGGCAGGACATCCGAGATGCGTTGCAGGAGCGGTGGGACCTGTTCTTCGAGCATGACGGCGCGCTCGCGCAGCGCGGCGTATTCATCGCGGAGATCGGCGTCGCCGGATTGAGTGGTGCTGTCCATCGTCGGTATGAGAGGGTTGTTCGATCGCGGCATGATACTCGACGGCGTACGCCCTCTTTGTTTGATCCGCAGCCGGGTGACCGGCGTGAGGCAAATGCGGGCGAGCTCGAACAGAGGATGTCGACCTCCCGGTATAGAAGGAAAGAAGGACTCGCCCTGGATCTGTCGCGGATGCTCCTCGCTGCGGTAATGTAGAGCGCCCCACCCCCAAGCCCCCCGTGCGCGTTAGCGCACGGGGGGCTTTTTCAAAATATTTTCACAAAGGGGGTTGCGGAGATTGGGGCGGGTGCTTAGAATCACGCCTCTTTCGCGCTAACGGAAACGCAGCGCGGGGGAAGAAGGGAAGCGGTGCGGTTGAGGGTGGGTTGTCGAGCCCCGGCGCACATGAAGCTGAACCCAGTCGTCGCAACGAAGCAGTTCAAAAAGTTGTTGACTGACTGAAAAACACGGTTCATAATCTCGCTTCTCTGCTGCTGAAAACGCAGCGCTGCTGGGAAACTTCAGGTTTGTCGCAGAAATGCTCTTTAAAAATTAACAGCCGATAAGTGTGGGCGCTTGATGGAAGCGAGCTGATCCTCGGATCAGA
>NZ_LOWY01000061.1:0-895 GCF_001524185.1 Burkholderia sp. FL-7-2-10-S1-D7
AAACCGCGCATAGGGCACGTTGTATTCGATGACCTCGGCGAGGCTGTCAGGAAAGACCATGCAGACGAGCCAGATCAGCTTGCCGAGCACGAGCCAGGGCTTGCGCAGCCAGTCCTTGGCGGTGGGCAGGTCGGTGCGGAACTTGGTGGCCCAATCGCGGTAACAGCGCAGGAAGGTCTGTTTGCGTGACAGGCGCGGCGGTATGGGCGGAGGCTTGGGTAGTGCATCCGCGCCTTCGTCCATGAAGAGTTGCAGATAATCCCAAAGCTGTTTGGCAGATGTGCCCTGATCGCGCCAGCCCAAATTGCCGCAGGAGACGCAGATTTCCTGCGGCGGGGTGCGTTCCGTGTCGATGCCGATCAGGTAGAGCGGATAGCGGTCGGAATAGCCGGCGGTACTGGCGAGTGGGACGTATCCGGCGAAGGCCTGGAGGGCGTCCCAGTCCAGCGCCGTGAAATGTTCATCGTAGGGGCTGACGACATAGAGCTTTCGTGTGCCGCGATGGAGGCGCACGAAGCTGCCCCTGAAGCGGCCAGAAAAGTTTCGGAAGCAGAAGTACAGCGCGATGGCGATCGTAACAGTGAGGAGCACTCCAAAAAGCAGATGGCCCCAATTTGTCGACTTATCCAATGCTCGGAGAGAGACAGCAAGCCCCGCGCCAACGAGTAGCGCTTTGCCGATAAAGCTTGCCCACACATCCCGCACGATGTTGCCTTGAAGTGCCAACTCGACGCATTGGTCGCTCACGCGCCGTACGCCCAGTTCCTGCTGTAGCAGGTCAGGCGTGCTGGGGATGGCATGGCGATCCGGTGTGCCACGCCACAAGCGGGTGGCGCCGATGAGCAGGCTGGTGGGCAGGCGTCGGAGTGGCGGGGTAGCTTGATGCATGTCAGCC
>NZ_LOWY01000062.1:0-56310 GCF_001524185.1 Burkholderia sp. FL-7-2-10-S1-D7
GTTGGCAATCGCGCGGTGCTGTCGGACCTGATCACCTACCAGGACGATCCCAGTCAGCCGCATACCCACCTGGGCACCCTGGTGGACGAAGCGGGCCGCATCACCGGCCTGTGGCTGATGGGCGAGCACGAACCCCTGCGCCGTCTGAGCCTGTACCGCTATGACGAAGCGGGAGACCTCACGCTGGCACAAGACGAGAATGCCGCCGCGTGGACGTACCAGTACCAGCACCACCTGATCACCCGTTACACCGACCGCACCGGCCGCGGCATGAACCTGGTGTGGCAGGGAGACGGCGCGGACGCTAAAGCGGTGCGCGAGTGGGCCGATGACGGCAGCTTCGACACCCGCCTGGAATGGGACGAGAACATTCGCCTTACCTACGTGATCGATGCTCACGGCCAGGAGACCCGGCACTACTACGACAGCCTTGGTTACACCTACCGCATTGTTCACCCGGGCCAGCGCTCGGAATGGTTCTTCCGGGACAGTGCCAAGAACGTTGTCCAACACATCGACAGCGCAGGTCATGTCAATCGCTTTGCGCATGATGAGAACGGCAACCTGCTGGAGCACATCCGTGCGGACGGCACCACCGTTCATTACGCGTGGGATAGCAAAGACCAGCTCATCAAGATCAGCGACGCTGAGGGCGGCCTCTGGCTGCGCGACTACGATACCCGCGGTCGGCTCACGGAGGCCATCGACCCGCTGGGCAACAAGACCGAGTACGCGTACAACCTGATGGGCCTGCCGATCGGCATCACCGATGCCAACGGCAAGACCAAGCAGCTCGAGTACAACAGCAGCGGCCAGCTCACCCGCTACGTGGACTGCTCGGCCAAAGCCAGCGAATGGGCCTACGACGCGCGCGGCCAGCTTGTGCAGTTCACCGACGCGGCAGGCCACGTCACCTGCTACCGCCACGAGCACGGCCAACTCGCCGCGATCCGCTACCCGGACGATACCGAAGAGCACTTCGAGCGCGACGCAGAGGGCCGGCTGCTAACCCACATCGACGCGCTGGGCCGGCGTACCGAATGGGACTACACCGAGGCCGGCCTGCTGGCCAAGCGGGTGGACGCCGCCGGCCAGTCCCTGCTCTACCAGTGGGACAAGCTCGGCCAGCTCACCGCGCTGCGCAACGAGAACGGCCGCGATGCCGAGTTCCACTACGACCCGGTGGGCCGTCTGCTGGCGGAAACCGGCTTTGACGGCGCCATCACGCGCTACGAGTACGAGGAGGCGACCGGCAAACTGGCGCGAGCCATCGACGGGCAGCGCATCACCGCCTATACCTTCGATCCGATGGGCCGCCTCACCGAGCGGCGCGCTGCGCTGCAAACCGGCGACGCGAGCCCGCGCCAGCAAGACTGGCAGGTCGAGACCTTCGCCTACGACCTCAACGGTAACCTGGCACTGGCCAGCAACGCCGACAGCCGCCTGCAATGGTTCCACGACCCGGCTGGCAACCTGGTGCGTGAGCACCAGCACTACACCCGCCTGGGCCAGCCGCTGGTGGGTGTGTGGCAGCACGAATACGACGCACTGAACCAGCGCATCGCCACCGTGCGCCCGGACGGCCACCGTGTCAGCTGGCTCACCTACGGCAGCGGCCACCTGCTGGCTCTCCAGTTGGATGAACGAGAACTGGTGAGCTACGAGCGCGACGACCTGCATCGCGAAGTCGCACGGCTGCAAGGCAACCGGCTGCTGCAAACGCAGCAGTGGGACGCCATGGGGCGGCTCAGCGAGCAGGTGCTTGCCCACGAATCCAAAGGCCCGGTCGGGCAAACCGCAGGCGGCAACCGCCTGCTGGTGCGTCGCTACCGCTACGACGCCAGTGGCCAGCTCACCGACATCAACGACACGCGGCGCGGCCAGCTCGCCTACCGCTACGATCCGGTGGGCCGCCTGCTCGAAGCGCACAGCCGGCTCGGCCACGAGACGTTTGACTTCGATCCGGCCAGCAACCTGATCGACCCGGAAACCCTGCGCGAAGCCGAGCGCCAGCGCATGCCGCGCATCAAGGCGCTGGATAACCTGCTCAAGCAATACGCGGGTACCCACTACCAGTACGACGCGCGCGGCAACCTCACGCAGCGCTGGCACAACGGCAAGGAGGGTCGCTTCACCTGGGACCTGTTCGACCGGCTCACGCATTATGAGGACGAGCGCCTGAAGGTCGACTACACCTACGATGCGCTCGGGCGGCGCCTGTCCAAGCACAGCCAGGCGCACTACGAGGAAAGAAGCGAAGCGGGGCCACACTGGAACCGCGCCGAGCGTGTGAAACGCAACCGCGCGCTGCAATGCGGCTTCACGTTATATGGCTGGGATGGCGACACGCTGGCGTGGGAGAGCAAGATCGCCGACGAGGACGGCTTCGGTGCGCGCACCACCCACTACGTGTACGAGCCGGGCAGCTTCGTGCCGGTGGCGCAGGCGGTGCGCGAGGAGGCCATCGAATTGCTCGACCAGCCGGAGTACGGCGATTACTACCGGCAGGATGAAGACCCGCTATGGCTGCCGCCGCCGCCCGCACCAGCCATCGACGGCCTGGCGTGGTACCAGTGCGATCACCTCGGCACGCCGCAGGAGCTGACCGACGAGCACAGCGAGATTACGTGGAGCGCGGAGTACCGTGCCTGGGGCGTCGCGCAGGAGGTGATCCGCAAGGCCTCGGGGAAGGTGCCGATCGCCAATCCCATCCGGTTCCAGGGGCAGTACCATGACCATGAGACGGGGCTGCACTACAACCGGCATCGGTACTATGATCCGCACGGCGCTCGTTATGTAACTAAAGACCTGCTTGGTTTTGCTGGCGGACTCAATCTTTATCTCTACGCGGGCGGGAATCCGCTAACTTCACTTGACCCACTGGGGCTGGACACTGTTGTTATTCATGGTCGAGGCATATTAAGCAATCCGTTTGGCCATGTTGCAATTGGATTTACTGGTCAGGGAGTCTATAGTTTCGGCACTGGAACTCGAGAAGGAAGCGGTGTAACTGATTATCTTGCAAAGCAAGCCAAGTATCGAGATACTACGATATATATAATTAAGACAACGCCAGAGCAAGAGGCTCATATGCTGGATGAAATAAAAAGATACACAGGGAAGCCGCTTCCCGACCCTACTAAAAATCCAGGCGCAGCCGCCCGAGACACATGCGCAACACGAACTCAAAATGCCCTTGAAGCAGGCGGCATTACATCTATTTTTGTTCCATATACGAGCCCTTTCCCTATAGACACCGGGGCAATTGCCCGCAGAAACTCAATATCAATAATTGACATCCCAAAGGGATCGGGAGTTCCTGAAGAAATGTTCATCTTCAACAAATAGCGAGTCCATATGCTCAGGCGTAGAAATATATGGGTCTTTATTGCCTCCATTCTTGCAGGGTGTGACTTTCTCGGAATGAAGAACGAAGCCATCAATAAACACGAGTACTCTATCGTGCAAGCTGTCGAGTATAACTATCGAGATGTTGAGAACAGTGCACCCTACATTCTTCTGCCTGGGGCGCTACAAACCGAGAGAACGGTCGTCGGCTTTCCGATTAAGGGACAAAACAGAGGGTACGCAATGATTTTGGCAGATGCCATTGGCAATCCTAAAGTAAAAATTTTACCCGATGACGTTCCGTTTTTAGTTACCAAACACGCACTTTCCGAGATACGAGAAAAGATCAAACTCTCCGATGAGGTTGATAAATATCTTGCCGCACAGATAGAGCCTCCTGGTCAGATTCAGGATTAATGTACTTGTCTTGATCGGCCGAATGAGTCAGATTTAGTTCTCCGTCGATGGAGAAAGAAGTATCAGTGCGATCACCTTGGTCCACCGCAGGAACTGACGGACGAGCAGAGCGAGATTGCGTGGAGCGCGGAGTACCGTTCTTGGGCGTCGCGTATGGGGCGATCCGCAAGGCATCGGGGAAGGCACTGATCACCAATCCCATCCGGTTCCCGGGGCAATACCATAACCATGAGTCGGGGCTGCATTACAACCGATGTCGGCATTATGATCCGGAGGCGGCGCGGTATATCAGCCTGGATCCAATTGGCTTACGAGGCGGGCTAAATCTATACGCATACGGCCAAAGTAATCCTGTCGCGCGAGTCGATCCGCTCGGTCTTCAGGCGAGGGGGACAGTTCTCCTTGGGATGGGACATTTATACAAAGCTAATGCGACGCCACCGAGACCTGCGCTTGCCCACCATCCTCAAGCAAGACTTCTACTGATTGATATTTCCGACAACCCAATTCCAGCAGATTTACTACGCGGGTGTTTGGCCTGGAGTAAATATCCCTATAGATGCTCCGCAATCCTATTGTTCCGCGGGCTACTATGGCGATGATCCTCTTTCGGATCTTAGGCCGACGGATGATTCCGGCCTTACTTGCAAGGCACGTCCCAAACATTACAATCAATCGTATTCTGTATTTGGAGATAATTCCCGTAAATTTACGTGCACCGCACTGGGAGGACTGTAATGCCGCGCATCGTAAGGTTAAATTTATTTACTATTTTTTTGGCACTTTCTTTTATTTTCTTTATCACAATGAGTGGGCGGCAAACCTACCAGGAAAAATGGCATCATTGTGTTGAAAAATGCAAAAAGATAGACATGTTTGGGAAATTAGAGCCAAACCATCCCCAATACGGAAGAAAGATTTCAAATAGCCTTGAATGCCGCTGTTACTAACCACACGACAAAACAAGAAGATGCGTCTACAACCGCCATCGCCATTTCATCCTCCAACGCGGCAGACCAACATCGCAAGATCAGATCAAATTGGATAGCAGCATAATCTCATATGCCAATATCAAAAAACCTGACACCCGAATTGATCTACTCGACTTACAGAAAACTGGGGCAGCGCCACACGGAATGGGCAACCTGCATCATAACGATACCCGAAACTCCATCGATACCATAAAACTCTACCGACAGAAGCGCATTGGGAGAGATATCCAATTTCCCTTGCCCCCTTCAGCAAGTCCTCGGCGAATGGGTCGGCGTAAACATGGCATGGACGATGCCTGAATCATATTGCACCGCGGGCTACTATGGCGACGATCGGTTAGGAGATTTTCGCCCAACTGATAATTCCGGATTTAGCCACAAAAACAAACCCCAAAAGAACAATAACTTTTTCATCAAAGGAAAAGATGTCAGAAAATTTACCCACAAAAAGTAAAAATTCCTACGAATTAAACTCATGAAAAATTATATCAATATTATTTTGTATACAGGTTCATCCTTGCTGGTTATGGTTTTTATCGCAACAAAATGCGGCATACCAAGCCTTCAGGATGCCAGACAGCGATGCATAGATGATTGTGGCAAGCGCGGAATGTTCGGTCGCTTGAATGCCCCTGCCAGTTATTCTCCGCGACAGACCGCCCTGAACTATGAGTGTAAATGCTATTAAATTTCACATTAAATTAGCTTACCCAGGATTACCCGACGCACTTGTGAAGGAAAGCAGGACAACAGTGGGCTGACCCCGTGAAGTTGGACATGTAAATTAGGCCGCCACGCTCCTCCGTCGGTGGCGTCAACGAAAAATCCCAACATGGCGGGCGTGCTTAACTATGTAACAGATCCTCCCTTCGCATCCGACGCACTTCCGCCAGGACAATGGTTGGGGGGGGAGGGGAAACTTCCCTTGGCAGGAGCCGCAGACATATTGCCATTCAAGATATCACGAGGGCGACGCATTTCAGAATGACAAGGCAATCGACGATTAAAATTTGATACGCAAGAAAAGAATACAACATTTAAAACGGGAATTTTCAGTGAGAGGCACGAACAAGAGGGAATTCATTTCACGAAAAAGGCATTGAGATGAAGCAAATGGCGAAGATTTTTTTATACATTTTTCTTTTTGCTTTGGCGGTGCTGTTTGTCGTGGCAAAATTTAGCGAGCCAAACATAAATGAGCGAGAGGGTCAATGCCTCAAGGCGTGTGGCGACCGCGGCATGTTTGGGATCTTGGAGGCACCTTTTCCAAATTCGACTAGGAGCACCGTCGCAAATTACACGTGTAAGTGTTATTGAGTGTGATCATGGACGATGGAGGCTTACAGAAGCTGCGGGAGACTGCCGTCAAGAGCGCATGCCTGCTGGAAGGACGGGTGGGATGGCGACACGCCGGCGTGGGAAAGCAAGATCGCCGACGAGGACGGCTTCGGCGCACGCACTACGTCTACGAGCCCGGCAGCTTTGTGCCGGCGGCGCAGGCGGTGCGCGAGGAAGCCGTCGAATTGCTCGACCAGCCCGAGTACGGCGATTACTACCGGCAGGATGAAGACCCGCTATGGCTGCCGCCGCCGCCCGCACCAGCCATCAACTGCCTGGCGTGGTATCAGTGCGATCACCTCGGCACGGCGCAGGAGCTGACTGATGAGCACAGCGAGATTGCGTGGAGTGCGGAGTACCGTGCGTGGGGTGTTGCGCAGAAGGCAATCAGAAAGACCTCGGGGAAGGCGCCGATCGCTAACCCTATCCGGTTCCAGGGGCAGTACCATGACCACGAGACGGGACTGCACTACAACCGGTATCGGTACTATGATCCGCACGGCGCTAGCCCCCGAATATCTCCGATCCGATATCGCGATTTTCCGTATTGAGCGCGCGCGGCTAGACCGGCGACGCATTCGCGACGCAGCATCGTCGTACGGCAACGCGACACGCCCTCACACAAACGATTCCGGGAGATGAGCCATGTCCGACCGGCATGCGTGCAGAGGCGCGCTCAAGACACTCGGCCTCGCGGCCGGCACCGCGCTGCTCGCCGCCGCGCGCCCCGCTCACGCCGCCGCGCCCGAAGCCGGCGCGCTTTGTCACGGCGCGGACGGCCAGGTGCAATCGAGCAGCGGCAAGCCGCTCTTTCCGGCGCTCTAGGGCGCACGCTCGTTCAACTGGGGCGCGGGCATGGGCGACATCTGCAACGCGGCCGGTTTCGTGAAGGCCAACATGCCGCTCGGGCTCGGCGGCACGCTGACCGATCAGCAAGCGTGGGACGTCGCGACCTTCATGGACAATCACGAGCGCCCGCAAGCCCCCCGCTTCACCGGCTCGCTGCAGGACACGTGCGCGAAATGCCACGACACGCCCGACTCGATGTACGGGCGCGAGGTGAACGGCCGCGTGCTCGGCGCGCCATGAGACCCGGCTGGCCCGAGCGGCGCGGCATGCCTGATCACGGATGCCAGCGATACACGACGAGGCTCGACCCGTTGTAGTTGTCCTTCGTGATCACGTATTCGCCGGTCGAGCGCAGGTACGCACGGATGCCGTACATCGAGTCGACGTCGTTGCCGACGTCCATCGCCGACGTGTTCGAATTCGTCAGCGTGGTCACGAGGCTGCCGGTGTTCAGGTCGAACACGTCGACGTTCGGCACCGTGTGCACGTAGCCGACGAACAGGTAGTGGCCGGCAGCCGCCATCGATTTCGGGTTCGCGCTCGTCAGGTTGATCGCGACGTTCGGCGTGCTCGTGTTGCCGGCCTTCCAGCCGCGATAGACCTCGATGTGCCCGTTCATCGCTGTCCAGTCCCAGCTGCCCGAGATGCCCTGCGCGAGGATCATCGTGTCGCTGTCGGCCTGGTAGATGATTCGTGTGAGCGGCAGCACGGTGCGCGGAATCGGGATCTGCACCGGCTTGCCCCATGTCGGTTTCCCGATCGCGTCGAAACCCGTCATCGGATAGTGCGAAATGTTGTTGGTGCGATCGAGCCCGGCCCACACGTCGCCGTTGTCGTCGAGCGCAAAACCGGCCGTGACCTGCAGCGTCGTGTTGAACGGCTTGCCGGGAATCGAGCCGTCCGGAATCGCGATGTAGCCGCTCGCGCCGTTGAAGTGATAGATGTTGTAGTTGCCCGGATTCTGTCCTGTCGCGACCAACATCCGCGTGCCGTTCACCAGCGCGAGCTGGCCGAAATGCTGGCCGCGCTGATAGTCGTTCATGTCGAGGCGCGGGTCCTTCGGATAGCTGAACGGATCGACTGTGTTCGCGACGAACGTGCCGCCCGCGGTGCCGGTGTACACGGTGTTGCCGCTATAGAAGAACGCGCCGTCGGTTAGCGGATCGGGCGCGGCGGCGCCCTCGAAGTTCAGCGCCTGCAGCTTCCATTGCAGCGCCCCAGTCGGGCTGTACGAATGAAGGTCGGTGCTGCCGTTGCGTCCGAGATCCCAGCCGCCGCCCCACGCGTTGTTCAGCACGTACAGGTTGCCTGCCGCGTCCTTGCCGATGCCGGCGACGCGCGTGAAGCGCTTGTCGCCGACCTGCCCCTTGATGCCCGATGTCGTGTCGAGATACCCGCCCTGCACGCCGAACGTGCCGAGCTGCACGGGCTGGCCCACGAGCGTGTAGATCTTGATGTTCATGTCGGGGCCTTCGTCGCCCACCAGCAACTGCCCGTTCGGCGCGTCGAAATACAGCGACGCCGGCCGCGCGCGGGCCGCCATCTGGATCGTGCTCATCGCCGTGCCCGTCGGGCTGAACTGCGCGACAACACCCGCGCTCTTGCGCGCGACCCACAGATTGCCGCCCGCATCGAGCGCCAGCGCGCCGGGGCCCGATACGCCGATGTCGCGCTGCCACACGCCGTCCGTCGTGTAGACGCGCACGCGGTTACCGTAGAAGTCGCTCACGTACAGCAGGTTGCCGGTCGTCGCGAGGCCCGTGATCACGTCCGCGTACTGGATGCCCGTCCACGTGCTGACAGGAATGCGCAGGTCGCGCTGGTTCGTACTGCGGTTGTAGCGGCCGACCGAGCCGCTGCCGAACGTGCGGTTGTAACCGAGCGCGACGAACAGCGAGTTCGCGTTGCCGGTGATCGCGCCACCCTGGAATTCGTCATGGATGCCGATCGTGCCGAGCGTCTGCCCGTTCTGGTAGATCGCGACGCCGCCCGCGTTCTCGTCCCAGCGCGACGCCGTATAGATCACGCCCTCGGGCGCGACCCAAAGCGAGCGCGCATCGTTGCCGACGTGCGCGGCGAGCGTGCCGAACGTGTTCGCGAGCCAGTCCGTCGTGTATTGCACTTGTGCGTGACCGACCGGCGCCAGCATTGCCATGCACAGCCCGAGCAATGCCGCACGAATTTGTTTCGATAACATGAATGATGCTCCCGGACGATCCTTTCTTGACACTCTAATTCGCCACCTATGAAATATTGGTGATCTTTTCAAAAACCGATTCAATTGCGCTGCGAATGATTCATTACGTTCCTTTACCGCGCGATGGCGGTTGACCGAAGACGCATCGCTCCGGGCTTCATATCGCAGATCCCCGCCGGACAGAGCTCTCGCGAGCCACGTCTTCCGGCATTTTCTTCCGAAACACCTAATCAGAATGCGTCATTTTTCCTGATTCGCGCGCATTGAATTTCCATTGCCTTCGAATCGATTAAATGATTACAAATCGAAATTAAAATGAAAGAAAAAAATATTGTCCCGCGCGCACTGCATTGCCGGGAAATCGTGAATATATGAAATAAGGCGATGTGCGGCGCAATGCCGTTGCCGATGAAGATGCGGATGAGGAGCGAGATATACCGCGGGTGCGGCGAAGGAGAGATGGACAGCGATGATGAGGAAGGCCGCGCCCCGGGCGGGCGGCGGTTCAGGTCAGCTCGCTCTGTCGGGCGTCGCGCCGTCCCAACCGTCGAGGTACCTGGGCAGCGCAGCGACGACGTCGATCGCGCGCTGCCGGTGAAACAGACATCGATCAGCAGCGGGCCACGCAACCGGCGGCCCGCATCGAACGTGAGCCGTCAGAACTTCTGGCGCAGGCCGAGGCTGACGATCGCCTGCGACCGCGAGTCGGACGAGTGGCTGTTCGCCTTGTCCGACACCGATGCGGTCGCGGCCACCGGCCGGCCGAGCGCGTCGAGCGTCGTGCCGGACGCATGCTGGTACGCGCCGAGCAGGTACACGCTGGTGCGCTTCGACAGGTCGTAGACCGCGCCGAGCGTGACGTTGTGATACTGCGCGCGGTTGTCGATGCCGTCGACGTCGCTGCCGCGCGTGTAGCTGTAGCCCGCGAACAGCTGCGTCTGCGGCTGCACGTTCCAGCGCGTGAACACGCCCGCGACGTTGAAGGTCGCGTGGCCGTTGAACAGCGACTGCGCACCGCTGCGGTACTGCACGTTGCTGTAGTTCACGCCGACAACGGCCGGGCCGAAGTCGTACGTCGCGCCGGTCGCGATGATCTGCTGCGACTGCGCGCTCGCATAGCCTTCGTTGATCGACGAGTTGAACAGGCCGTCGTCGGTGCTCTGCCACTTGCCGGCCGTCGGGTCGGTCGCGCCCGTCTTGCTGTTGTCCGAACGCTCGTAGCCGACGCCCACGCGCAGCGGCCCCGCCGCGTATGCCGCGCCGATGCTCCACGTGTTGCGCTGCTTCATGCTGCCCGGCTGGCTGCCGAAGCCATACAGCGCGCCGAACGTGAAGCCCGAGTAGTTCGCGCTCGTGTACTTGATCGAACTGTCGACGCGCGCGGTCTGGTCGAGGTCGTCGATGTCGCCTGGGTGCGCGCCGAAACCGCCGATGAACGACGACGGGCCGACCGGGCTCACGAAGTCGTCGAGCGACGTGTACTGGCGGCCGAGCGTGACCGTGCCGTAGCGGTCGCTGCCGACGCCGACGAAGGCCTGCCGGCCGAACTGGCGACCGCCCTGACCCGACGTGCCGTTGGTGATGTCGAAGCCGTTCTCGAGCACGAACAGCGCGCGCATCCCGCCGCCGAGATCCTCGGAACCCTTGATGCCCCAGCGGCTGCCGGACAGGTTGCCGGTGGTCAGGCCGACGCTCGAATGCCCCGTATAAGCGCCCGGCGAGCCGACCCGTTCGTTGCTGCGATAGGTCACGCCCGCGTCGACGATGCCGTACAGCGTGACGGAGCTTTGCGCGGATGCGATGCCCGCGAGCGAGAGCAGCAGCGGTGCTGCGATCAGTTGCTTGTTCATGGTTTTTTAGCGTCTCCGGGCGGTGAACCCGTTGTTCTATGCGAGTAGCGTGTGCGGCCGGAAGCCCCGCCGGCATGCGACGCTGGCCGCGTCCGCACACGGGAACGCGCGCGTGCGATACGCGCGCGCGACGTCGCGGCGAGCATGCCCGCCACGGCCGCCATGGTAGTTGGAACCGGTTCCCGTCAACAGCGCAATAATGAAAACAACTTTTTGCGAGAATCGAGATAATCGGTCGCGCAGCGAACGCCGCTGTACAGCGCGACAACGCGCGCCCGATAATCGAGCACCCGCGTTCCACAGGGAGCCTTCGGCGTGCATCAAATGACCCTGCTGATCTTCGCCGCCGTCGCGTTCGTCGGAATCGCGACGCCAGGCCCGACCGCGCTGCTCGCGCTGGCCGGTTCGCTCGCGCTGTACCGGCGTCATGCTGCGTAGGCGCAGGCGCGTCGGCATGCGCGCCGCATCGTGCGTGATGGGTCCGCGATGAGGATCGCCGCGCCGCCCCGCTCCGGTTTCCCCGGCCTGTCGCTCCGGCAGCTCGACCGCGCGGATCTCGACGCGTGGTACGCGTACCTGTCGAAACACGACGTCGTCCGCCACACGAGCTGGAACCTGCATGCGCGCGACGATCTGCTGCCGCTGTTCGACGATATCGAGTCGACTCATCCGGATTCGATCCGCCGTCTCGCAATCGTCGACGACGCGTCAGGCGCGCTCACGGGGACGATCGGACTGCATACGGTGTCCACCGCGAACCGCTCGGCCGAGATCGCGTACGACCTCGCACCGTCGCACTGGGGGCGCGGAATCGCGAGCGCGCTGTGCGCAAGCGTCACCGCGTGGGCGTTCGCCGAAGGCGGCTTCATGCGCATCCAGGGCGTCGTGCTGAGCAGCAACACCGGCTCCGCGCGCGTCCTGCAGAAATGCGGCTACCGGTACGAAGGGTTGTTGCGCGCGTACCGGATCGTGCGCGGCGTGCCGGGCGATTTCGCGATGTACGCACGCATCGCGACCGACTGAAACTCGCCGCGCGTCGCGTCACCGACGCGATTGGACGAACCGCACCGAATTCGCGACAATCGCCGTTCCCCGCCTCGATTTGCTCACCATGAAAATCGCCGCGCTGTCCGACATCCACGGCAACCTCGCCGCGCTCGACGCGGTGCTCGACGACGTGCGTCGTCGCGGCGCCGACGTGATCGTCAACCTCGGCGACATCGTGTCGGGCGCGCTCCATCCGGCCGAAACGGCCGACCGCCTGATCGCGCTCGACCTGCCAACCATCAAGGGCAATCACGAACGGCAACTGCTGACCGGCGATCGCGACACGATGCGGCTGTCCGATCGCTGGGCGCACGATGCGCTGCGCGACGACCATCGCGCGTGGATCGCCGCGCTGCCCGAGCGCCTGACGCTCGACGACGACGTGTTGATGGTGCACGGCACACCCGCCAGCGACCTCGTCTATTTCCTCGAAACGGTGACGCCCGACGGCTGCCGCGCGGCGACGCCCGATGAAATCGCGCAGCGCGCGGGCGACGCGCCGGCGTCGCTGATCCTGTGCGGCCACACGCATATGCCGCGCATCGCGAAGCTCGACGACGGCCGTGTGATCGTCAACCCGGGCAGCGTCGGGCTGCAGGCGTACATGGACGATCTTCCGCATCCGCACCGGATCGAAACCGGTTCGCCGCATGCACGCTATGCCATGGTGTCGCGCACGTCGGCCGGCTGGCACGCCGAGTTCCATGCGGTCGAATACGACTGGCATACGGCCGCCGCCACCGCGGCATCGCGCGGCCGCGACGACTGGGCCGTCGCGCTGCGCACCGGCCGGTGCTGACGCAGCGTCACGCGTTGTTCAACCCGCTTCGCTTCCCGGAAAACCACTCCGTCATGCCCGTTCCATCGCAACTGCTCTTCCTGTCCGGCGCGTCGGGCAGCACCGCGTTCTGGCACCCGCTCGCGAGCCGCCTCGCGCATCCGGCCGCGCGACGGATCGTCGGCTATCCGGGCTTCGGCGACACGCCTCGCGATTCGACCGTCGACGACTTCGACGGCCTCGTGCGCCATGTGCTGACCGCGATCGACCAGCCGACCGCCGTGATCGCGCAATCGATGGGCGGCGTGATCGCGATGCGCGCGGCGCTCGAACGTGCGGCGCTCGTCACGCACCTGGTGCTGACGGTCACGTCCGGCGGCCTCGACATGCAGGGGCTCGGCGCGCAGGACTGGCGCGCCGCCTTCGCGGAAGCGAACCCGCAGTTGCCCGACTGGTTCCTGACGTTTCGCGCCAACCTGTCGCATGACCTCGGCCGCATCGCGCAGCCGACGCTCCTGCTGTGGGGTGATGACGATCCGATCAGTCCGGTCGCGGCCGGCCGGCGCCTGCTCGAACGGCTGCCCGATGCGCGGCTGCATGTCGTGCCGGGCGGCCGCCACGATCTGGCGGCGGTGCATGCGGATACGCTTGCACCGCTTGTCGACGCGCATTTGCAGCGCGTGTGACGCGGGCCGCTTCGACGCGAAGCCCGCAATGCCCTTGACGCCGCATCACGCGGCGTTCGCCAGCGTCAACCGCGCTTCGAGCCCGCCGCCGTCCGGCCGGTTGCGCAACGTGAGCGTGCCGCCCATCGCGAGCGCGAGCTGACGCGCGATCGCGAGGCCGAGGCCCGTGCCACCCGTCTCGCGATTGCGCGACGTCTCCACGCGCCGGAACGGTTCGAACACCGCGTCGAGCTGATCGTCCGGAATGCCGGGGCCGCGATCGAGCACCGCAATGACCGCACCGCCGCCCGGTGCCGGCTGCACGTCGATCTCGGCCGCGCCCGCGAACTTGAGCGCGTTGTCGATGAGGTTGCCGACGATCCGGCGCAGCGCCTTCGGCCGCGCGACGAGCGCGAGCGGCCCGCCGCTGTGCAGCGCGACGTCCTGCCCCGCATCCGTGTAGTCGCACACGATGCTGTCGAGCAGTGCGTCGAGATCGATGCGGCGCGCGGCCTCTTCCGTGCCGTGCAGCGTGCGCGCATACGCGACGCCTTCCTTCACCAGATGCTCCATCTCGAGCAGATCCTGGCGCAGCTTCGCGCCCTGCGCGCCGTCGTCCATCACGTCGACGCGTAGCCGCATCCGCGTGATGGGTGTCTGCAAGTCGTGCGAGATCGACGCGAGGATCTGCATGCGCTCGGCCATGTACTGCGCGATGCGGTCCTGCATCGCGTTGAACGCGCGGGCTGCGCGCGCGACTTCGGACGGGCCGTCCTCGGTCAGGCGTTCGCCCTTCAGGTCGGGGCCGAGCGCGTCGGCCGCCTGCGCGAGCTGCTTCAGCGGCCGCGTCGCGAGCCGCACCGCGAGCCAGCAGCACGCGGCCAGAACCGCGAGCTGCAGCGCGAGCACGACCGGCAGCCAGCCCGACAGCGGCACCGTCGACATCGGGTGGATATCGATCGTCAGCGGCGAGCCGTCGGTCAGGCGCAGATGCACCTGCAGATGCTCGCGATCGCCGGGGAGCGCGTTCGCGGTCAGCGGGTAATCGCCGCCGATGCCGTCCGAGATCGAGCGCTCGACGCGCGCCGAGAGCCGCGCCTCCGGCGGCGTGCCCGTCTCGCCCGGCCCCAGGATGAACGCGTAGCTGCGCCGCGCGAGACGCGGCAGCCACGCGGCGCGCTGGTCGGGCGGCAGGTGGTCGAGCAGCGCGACCGAGCTCGCGACCTCGCGCTCGATGTAGCCCATCATCAGATTGGTGGTCGCCTGATCGCGCTCGGTCATGGTGAGCCAGAACGACAGGGTCTGCGCGAGCGCGAGGCCCACGCACAGGATCAGCGCGAGCCGCGCGAACAGCGAGCGCGGCCAGTGCCACAGCGTGAGCGTCTTCATGCGTCGCCTTCGACCGCGGTCACCGCCGCCGAGAACACGTAGCCCTCGTTGCGCAGCGTCTTGATGTAGCGCGGCTCGCGCGCGCCGTCCCGAAGGCGCTGCCGCAGCCGGCTCACGAGCAGGTCGATCGACCGGTCGAACGGATCGGACTGCCGGCCCTGCGTGAGGTTGAGCAACTGGTCGCGCGTCAGCACGCGCTGCGGATTGTCGAGGAACACCCGCAGCAGCCGATACTCGGCGCCGCTCAACGCGACCAGCGTGCCTTCGGTGTCGAGCAGGTGACGCCCCGTCGTGTCGAGCCGCCATTCGCCGAACGCCAGCATCGCGGCCGTCTCCGTCACCTGCATGCCGGGCGGCAGCATGCGCGCGCGGCGCAGCACCGAGCGGATCCGCGCGAGCAGTTCGCGCACCGCGAACGGCTTCGCGAGATAGTCGTCGGCGCCCATCTCGAGGCCGATGATGCGATCGGTTTCCTCGCCGCGCGCGGTCAGCATCAGCACCGGCACCGTCCGGAACTTGCCCGCGCGCAGGTCGCGACACAGCGTGAGGCCGTCCTCGCCGGGCATCATCAAATCGAGCACGATCAGGTCGGGCGCGCCGTCGTCGAGCGCGTTGCGCATCTCGCGGCCGTTCGCGGCAAGCGACACGCGCATGCCGTTCTTCTCCAGATAGTCCGCGATCAGTTCGCGGATCGCGCGATCGTCGTCGACGATCAGTACGTGGTCGATCTTGTCCATGAGTCGATGTCGTTGGCGTGACGTTCCGGCTGGCGATGTCCGCTGTTATACCGCATCGCAGGTGCGCGTTTGTATCCCAATGTATCGCGCCGCCGCGACGACACACAACATTGCACACGCGCGGCTTGCCGGACACACCGCAGATACGTCGGCGCGGCCCAATGAAGGCTGTCGAAACCTGTCCGGCCCGCGCACTCGCGCGGCGGCCGGCCGAACCGGAGAACCGTCATGCTGCCCAGACTCAGGACCGCCGCCCTCGTGATCGCCCTCGCCGCCACGGCAGGGCTCGCCGCATTCGCCGGCACCCGCGACGACGCGGGCACGACCACCTCGCTGGCCGGCACGCCCGCGCCCGACTTCACCGGCATCGAGCGCTGGCACAACAGCGCGCCGCTCAAGCTCGACCAGTTGCACGGCAAGGTCGTGCTGGTCGATTTCTGGACGTACTCGTGCATCAACTGCATTCATACGATTCCGTACGTGAACGACTGGTATCGGAAGTATCGCGACCAGGGGCTCGTCGTGGTCGGCGTGCATACGCCCGAGTATCCGTTCGAACGCGACGCGAAGAACGTCGCCGATGCGATCAAGCGCTTCGGCATCCAGTATCCGGTCGCGCAGGACAACCGCTACGACACGTGGCGTGCGTACGGGAACCAGTACTGGCCCGCGCTGTACCTGCTCGACGCGAACGGGAAGGTCGTCTATACGCGGTATGGCGAGGGCGGGTACGACAAGACGGAAGCGGCGATTCGGGGGGCGCTGGCGCAGGCAGCGCAGGGGGCCACGCGCACCCAGTAGGCGGCGGGCCAATTCACTTCGGCTTGTCGGCCGGGGGCAGCGGCTTCACGTCGAACTGCACGTCGAGGCCCTGCCGCTCCGCGTACGCGACGTAACCGTTGTCGAGCAGGCGGATGCGGCGGCCGGGCTCGATGTCCGGGTACTTGTCCGCATACGAAAAGTCGAGACCGTATGCAGCGAGCCGGACAACGTCCCGATCCAGCACCGCGGACGCGTAAGACCCGACCAACAGCGTAATGACGGCCGCCGAAACGAAGGCGCCCATTCCGTGATTGAACGCGCTTCGCTCCGTCGCCTCGACTTTCTCCAGCGACCGTGCGAGCCACCCAGTCGGGGTCAGCGCGAACATCGCGACCAGCGGACGGAACACCTGGCTCGTCATTGCGGCGAACACCGACATCACGAAGACGAGTATCAGGATCGACGCGGCAACGGCCGCCCACCCGATCGGGATCAGGAGCACCGTCAACAGTCCGACCGTCACGTCGAACGACTGCGGCGGCAGCTGCAGGTCCTTGCCGACGCACTGCCGTGCCCATCCGAGACACAGCGGCGCCAGCACCGCGCTTACCACGACGAGCGGCGCGGTGCCGACCTGCGACCGGCCGATCGCGAGCAGCTTCGGTACGATCCAGATCAGGAACCCAGCCATGAACAGCAACAGCGGCCCGGCGGCAAACAGCGACAGCGTGCCGGGGGTCGTCCGCGGAAGCAGGATCAGCACACCGGCAACAAGCATCAGCACCGACGTGCCCGCGGTGTAGCATTTCCCGGAAAGAGACTTCCGGTTCCACTTTTCCAGTGCGTTCGTGAGTAAGGTCATGGCGTTGGATGATGTCCGAGGTCCGATCGCCGCGCACCCGCCTCGTCTGCTGCGCCGCCGTCCAGGTGAACGTGCCAATGGCATGCGCGGCCAGGCGACCACACCATACACAAACCACCCCGCCCCGAGCAACGTCGTCCGCCCCCCTTCGACGTGCGACGAACCGGACGTCGCGCGCCACTGCCGGCGCTTGCCGCAATGCGCGCGACCGTCACACTGCGACCGCGCACCGCGTTTCTCACCCCCATTTCTTACCCCCGCTTCGCATCCGCCTCCGCCAGCATCGCCTCCCCGATCGCGAGATTCCCGTCCGCGATCAGCGCGTCGCCGGCGCCGCGGATATCGTCGACCGCCTTGTTCTGGCCGAGCTTGCGCTTGCCGACGAGCCGCGTGATCTCGATCTGCAGCCCGACGATCGACTGCAGCATCGTGTCGAGATAGTCCTTCGGCGCGTCGGCCATCTTCCAGGGCGCCGGCTGCGACGCCTCGTGCGTGCGCGTCAGCCGCGCGACCACGCGGCGCACGAACTTCTCGTCGTCGCGCACCGTGATGCGGCCGTGCGCATGCACGACCACGTAGTTCCACGTCGGCACCTGCCGATGCGCGGCGTGCTTGCTCGGGTACCAGTTCGGCGAAATGTACGCGTCGCCGGCGCGGAAGATCACGAGCACGCCGTCGCCGTTCGCGACCTCCTGCCAGACCGGATTCGCACGCGCGACGTGCGCATGCAGTTCGCCGAGGCCGCCGTCGCCCGGCAGCAACTCGAACGGGAGATGGTTCGCGTCGAGCCCGCTCTTCCCGTGCGTGACCAGGGTGCCGAACGGATGATCGACGATCAGTTCGCGCAGCACGTCGGGGCGGGATTCGGCGAAATCGGCAGGGACATACATGGCGGCTCCACGGTCGGACAGGGTTCGCAGGGAACGGGCCGAAATCGGCCCCTCATGCGCAGATTGTGACCGCTAACTGGTTTATTCTGTAGAGCCGGTTTCGAACAATTTCAGCAGACCAGAATCATGGCCAGAACCGCCCGGATCGTCGAAATCCCGTCGCTCGGCGTGCTCGACCGTGCGGCCGGCGACCTGAGCCGCCAGCTCGCGCAGGCGTTGCGGGAAGCGGTGCGGCGCGGCGACGTGCGGCCCGGCGACACGCTGCCGTCCACGCGGCTGCTCGCGACGTCGCTCCAGGTCGCGCGCGGCACCGTCGTCGACGCGTATGCGCAGCTCGTCGCCGAAGGCTTCCTGGCGTCGCGCGGCGGCGCCGGCACGCGCGTCGCGAACGCGCTCGCCGAGCCTTCTCCGCCGGCCGTCGAACCACCCGCCGCCCGGCGGCGTACCGCACACGCCGGGCTGCCCGAACCGGCCGCGACGTTCGCGCGTATCGCCCGCGAATTCCGTCCGTTGCCGGCCGTGCCGTTCGCGATCTCGGTGCCGGTCGGGCTCACCGCACCCGACGACATCTGGCGCCGGCTCGGCAACCGCCTGCGCGCCCGCGGCGCCGGTGCGCCGTCCGGTTATGCGGATCCGCAAGGCGCGCTGCCGCTGCGCGAAGCGATCGCCGATTACGTGCGCCGCTCGCGCTCGGTGCGCTGCAGCGCCGATCAGGTCGTGATCACGAGCGGCACGCAACAAGGGCTGCACCTCGCGAGCCAGGTCCTGCTCGGCCCGAACGATCGCGCGTGGGTCGAGAATCCCGCCTATCGCGGCATCACTGCACTGCTCGAGAGCACCGGGCGGCGTGACGCGATGGTCCGCGTGCCGGTCGACGCGGACGGCATCGACGTCGAGGCCGGCATCCGTCTCGCGCCGAACGCACGCGCGGCGTTCGTCACGCCGTCGCACCAGTACCCGCTCGGGATGCCGATGAGCATGGCGCGGCGCAACGCGCTGCTCGGCTGGGCGCGCGCGCATCGCGCGTGGGTGGTCGAGGACGACTACGACAGCGAGCTGCGCTACGAGGGCTATCCGTTTCCGTCGCTGCAAGGGCTGGATCCGGAACACGTGGTCTATCTCGGCACGTTCAGCAAGATCCTGTTCCCGTCGCTGCGGCTCGGCTACGTGATCGCGCCCGGCGATCTCGTGCCCGCGTTCTGCGGTGCGCGCGTGCTGATGGATCGGCACGCGCCGACCGCCGATCAGCACGTGCTTGCCGCCTTCATCGCGAAAGGGCATCTCGACCGCCACATTCGCCGTGTGCGCGGCGTCTACGCGCAACAGCGCGCGTTGCTGATCGACACGCTCGGCAAGCGGCTGCCGCGCGAGCGCGCGTGGGTGCAGCCGGGCGATCAGGGGATGCACGTCGTGCTGTGGCTCGCGGAAGGGATCGACGATCTCGACGTGGTGGCGCGCGCCGCGCAGGCGGGCGTCGCGGTGCGCGCGGTGTCGCCGATGTTCGCGCCGGGCACCGCGCGCCCGGGCCTCGTGCTCGGCTTCGGCGGGTTCGATCGCGCACGGATGGAAGCGGCCGCGCAGCGCCTCGCGGATGTGGTCGGCGAAGCGGCCGGCACCGTTTCATCGGAAGAATCGCGGCGACGCATACGACTAAAGGTTGTCCGCGGGAAACAAACGTAATCGTCTGTAAATCCTGCAAGAAAACGGGCTGTCTGGCGGCAGGCAACGGTGCGCGGTTTGCTAGGATCGCGCCTTTTCCGCTCGCGTTCCTGCCGCCGTGAATCGCTTCGTGCCGTTTCTTCGAGACCTGTGGCTTCGCTGCCGCACCGGCGCCCGCTTGCTGGGCGCCGGCGCCTGGCATCGCCTGCGCCATCCGACGCGCCGCGGTGTCGCCCTGACGCTCGCCGCGATACCGGTGCTCGGCCTGCTGGTCCTGCTCGCGTTCGTCCCGTTCACGCCGAGCATCGGCGACATCCGCAAGGCACGCATCGACCGCCCCGCGCGCGTGCTGTCGGCCGACGGTCAACTGATCGCCGAATTTCGGCCCGTCAATCGCGAATGGGTGCCGCTCAAGCAGATATCGCCGCACATGGTCGACGCGCTGATCGCGACCGAGGACCACCGCTTCTACGCGCATCACGGCATCGATTGGCGCCGCACGCTCGCGGCCGGGCTGCACACGTTCTCGGGCAGCCGCCAGGGCGGCTCGACGATCACGCAGCAGCTCGCACGCAACCTGTATCCGGACGAAGTCGGCCGCGCGCCGACGCTCACGCGCAAGGTGAAGGAGCTGATCACGGCATTCAAGATCGAGGCCGTGTACAGCAAGGACGAAATTCTCGAGACGTACCTGAACACGGTGCCGTTCCTGTACAACGCGTACGGCGTCGAGATGGCCGCGCGCACCTATTTCGGCAAGTCGGCGGACCAGCTCGACATCGTCGAAAGCGCGACGCTCGTCGGGATGCTGAAGGGCAACAGCTACTACAACCCGGTGCTGAACCCGGAGCGCGCGGTACAGCGCCGCAACATCGTGCTCGCCCGGATGGCGGCGATGGGCATGCTGTCGCCGCGGCAGCTCGTGCAGTTGCAGCGCCGGCCGCTGCTGGTCGACTTCGAGCCGCAGACCGCGCAACCCGGCCCCGCCCCGCACTTCGCGGTGCAGCTGCGCAAGTGGCTGATCGCATGGGCCGACCGCAACAATTACGATCTCTACGCCGACGGCCTCGTCGTGCGCACGACGCTCGATGCGCAGCTGCAGGACATGGCGACGCAAGCGCTGACGCAGCAGACCGATCGCCTGCAGGCGATCGCCGACAGCGCGTGGCACAACCCGTCCGGCTGCGGGCTGCGCAACGACCTGTTCCGCGGCTTCATCCGGCAGACGCCCGACTATCGCGCCGCGCGCGACGCGGGGCTCGCCGATGTGGCGGCGCTGAAGCAGCTCGGCGCGAATCGCGCGTTCATCCACGCGTTGTGCGAGCGCAAGACGCAGGTGCAGGCGGGCTTCGTCGCGATCGATCCGCGCAACGGCGCGATTCGCGCGTGGGTCGGCAGCCCCGATTTCGGGAGCGAGCCGTTCGATCACGTCGTGCAGGCGCGACGCCAGCCGGGCTCGACGTTCAAACCGTTCGTCTATGGCGCCGCGTTCGCGGACGGCATGCGGCCGGGCGATACGTTCGTCGATCGCCCCGTCGCAATCCCGATCGGCGCGCACGCGGTGTGGCACCCGACCGATGTCGAGCCGCCGACCGACGCACCGATGACGCTGCGCGACGCGCTTGCGCTGTCGCGCAATCGCATCACCGCGCAGGTGATGCAGCGCGAAGGCGCGGCCAGGGTCGCGCAGCTCGCGCGCGCGATGGGCGTGCGCGACAGCGCGCTCGACGCGGTGCCGTCGCTCGCGCTCGGCACGAGCCCCGTCACGTTGAAGGAAATGGTGTCTGCGTACGGGACGATCGCGAACCGCGGCGTGTACGTCGCACCGCAGATGATCACGCGCATCGAGGACCGCGACGGCAAGGTGCTCGCCGCGTTCGGCAGCGCGCCGCCCGAACGCGCGCTGCCAGTGGCCGCGGCACAGACGCTGGTCGACGTGATGCGCGGCGTCGTCGATTATGGGACGGGTGCCGACATCCGCTCGCGCTACGGGATTCGCGTCGACGTCGCGGGCAAGACCGGCACGACGCAGGACAACACGGACGGCTGGTTCATCCTGATGCATCCGCAACTGGTGGCCGGTGCATGGGTCGGCTTCGACGATGGCAGCGTGACGCTGCGCAGCGACTACTGGGGCGCGGGCGCGCACAGTGCGCTGCCGATCGTCGGCTCGTTCTATGATGCCGCGCTGCGTGCGCGCGCGATCGATCCGCACGCGCAGTTTTCGCCAGACTTCCGGCCGCGCAGTGCACCGGCGCCCGCACCGAGGCGGCGTCCGCATCCCGGCCTGTTCGACTGGCTGAAAATCTTCCGCTGAGCACTGCTCGACAACGACGCTTCGTCCTCCCGGACGAAGCGATCCCGGCACGTAACGCCTTCGTCGGAGCGGCTGTCTTCAGTCCGCCGTGTCGCCGCTTTTCGGCAGCTTCGACCAGGCCTTGCGTCCCGGCGCCGGCGACCATGCCGGACGCGTCTTGCGCGCGCTGTCGATCACGACGAGATAGCGGCCGGCGATCGGCGTGATGTCGCGATCGCGGCGCAGCACCCACAACGACTTGCCAGCCTCGACGCGCGCCTGATAGTCGTCGTCGAGAATGCCGTGCCGGTCCAGGAACGTGTTCAGCGAAGCAGGAATCCGCACACAGCCTTTCGAGTGCCGGATGCCGAGCAGCGGCTCGAGGCGATCGGGGTCGGTCGCGTGCATCTGGAAGCGCATCGGCGACTTGCCGCCCTTGCCCCAGCCCCGCTCGCCGTCCACCCAGCCGAAGTCGTAGATGCGCATGTCGCGCATGCCGTAGCCGCGAATGCCGTTGTCGTTCGTCGTGCCTTCCGCGCGGAAGTCCATGTTGTCGGGTGAATGGTGGAACACGCCGAGCGGCGTCAGGAAGTGATCGTATTGGCCAGGCCAGCCGGTGGCGACCGGCGACGCGCCGATCAACAGCCACGCATTGGACGGCGTCGCGCGGAAGTAGATGAACAGCGCCTGCACGTTCGGCGCGCGGTCGACGAGCGCAACGTATTCGCCGGCCAGGTCGCCGAGATCCGCATCGGCGAGCGCGTGCTGAAGGCGATCGCCATACGCGCGCTGCTCGCTCGCGGGCACGTTCAGGCGTCGTTTGACTTCCTGCGTGAAGCGCTTGCGCATGTCGATCGCACGCGCGGTTGCGTCCTTCGCCGCCTCAGCCGACAGCGGCGGGTGCCGGCGCGGCGGCGTCGGTGCGGGTGCTTCGGCTTCGCTTGCCGGTGTGCCGGATGCTGCCGATGCCGCGGAAGCCGGAGAGGCCGCGGACGCGGCGGATGCCGGCGATGCCCCGCTGGCGGGTAACGCATGATGCACGGCGGACGCCGGCGCAGCCTCCGACGACACATGCGCTGGCGAAGCCGGATGCGCGGCCGAAGCCGTTGATGAGGAAAACGTAGCAGTGGCCGACGGCACGTCGGACGCAGCGAAGGCTGGCCGTGCGACGAGAACGGAGATTGGGAGAGCGGCTGCGAGCCACACATACGTGGCGACCGCCAGGGTACGGCAACGCGGCTTGTGCAACCGCCGCGTCAGGTCGGAGAGCATCATGCGATCGAAGCCATCGGCCGATCCGGCCGCCGCACGTTGCAAACGGCGCATCTCCCGTGCGAGCCATCGACATGCCGGGGGCACGCATGCGCCCGGCGCCGACGCCTCTTCCCGGTGGAGTCGTTCGCAGTACAACGCGTTCGGTCCAATGGCGGCTAATGAGTCGTCAGGTCTTTCATTCTACCCGCTCGGACACGAATCGGCAGGGCCGAACCCCCGGTTTCTCG
This sequence comes from Burkholderia sp. FL-7-2-10-S1-D7, assembly GCF_001524185.1. Lineage (NCBI taxonomy): Bacteria > Pseudomonadati > Pseudomonadota > Betaproteobacteria > Burkholderiales > Burkholderiaceae > Burkholderia > Burkholderia sp. FL-7-2-10-S1-D7. The sequence goes on from NZ_LOWY01000062.1 coordinate 23,579, forward strand.
GCGGTTTTGCGCTTCGTCACGCTTTGTTTCAACTCGTTGCCGCTTGCTGCGCCACTGCATGGCAGGTTGCTTCGCCGGGCGTTTCCGGCAACTCGAAGCGCCGGAAATTCACGCACGTGCCGCATGCGGCACGTGCGTGCGCAACCTGCGTCTACTTCGAAATGGTTTCGAGCGCGATGCCTTTGGTACGCGGCCCCATGAATCCGATCGCGGCCATCACGATCACCATCGCGCCGGCAATGAACGCGAACACGCCGAACGTGCCGAAGCCCTTCAACACGGCCGCGATCACGAACGACGAGAAGATCGCCGAGAAGCGGCTCCATGAGTAGACGAAGCCCACCGCGCGCGCACGGATCGACGTCGGGAACAGCTCGGCCTGATAGGCGTGGAAGCTGTACGACATGATGTTGCTCGCGAGCGTGAGGCCGATGCCGAGCACGATCAGGAACGCGCCCACCGTCGTCTGGCTGAACAGCAGCCCGCAGACGACGATCGCCGCCGCCATCGCGACGATCACCGACTTGCGCTCGAAGCGGTCGGCGATCACGAGGCCGATCAGCGGGCCGAGCGGCGCGGCGAGCGCGATCACGCTCGAATACATGAGGCTCGACGTGATCGTGATGCCCTGCTTGATCAGCAGCGTCGGCACCCAGTTCGCGAAGCCGTAGAAGCCGACCGTCTGGAACACGTTGAAGATCGTCATCATGATCGTGCGGCTACGATACGGCGGCACCCACATGTCGCGGAAGCTGCCGCGCGGCGGCACCGGCTCGGCCGGTGCGGGCGGCGGCAGCGGCCGGCCGTATTCGGCTTCGACCTTCGCCTCGAGCGCGCGCATGATGCGATCGGCTTCGTCGACGCGACCCTGCTGCGCGAGCCAGCGCGGGCTCTCCGGTAACTCGCGGCGAATCCACCACACGAACAGCGCGCCGTGCGCGCCAATCAGCACGACCCAGCGCCAGCCGTCGAGGCCGAGCGGTGCGTGCGGCACGAGCAGGTACGCGAGGAACGCGACCACCGGCACCGCGACGAACCCGACCGCCTGCTCGCACGCGAACGCGCGGCCGCGGATCTGCTTCGGCACGAGTTCGGAGATGTACGTACCGATCGTCACCATCTCGACGCCGAGGCCGAGACCGACGACGAAGCGCCAGAAGTTCAATCCGCCTGCCGTATCCTGGAACGCCATCACGACGTTGGCGGCGGTGTACCACAGCAGCGACCACGTGAAGATCGCGCGGCGGCCGAAGCGGTCCGCGAGGAAGCCGCACGCGATCGTGCCGATGAAAAGGCCGGAGAACAGCGCGGCGATGAAGCTCGCGACGCCCGTGGTGCCGAACAGGCCGTGCGTCGTCGCGGACAGAATCCCGCTTTTCACGAGGCCCGGCGCGACGTAGCCGCTGTACAGCAGATCGTAGAGTTCGAAGAAGAAGCCGAGGCTCAGCAGCACGACGAGCTTCCAGACACTGCGGGTCGGCGGCAGGCGATCGAGGCGGGCCGAAATCGAGCCGGCGCCGATGGAAGAGGACGAGGCGGCTGCCTGTGGAATGCTGTCCGTTGAGACCATCTTGGTCGTGTCTCCTGATCGTGTCGTGTGTTTTGTTGTCCGGCGGCCAGCGCGCCGCCGTCGGGCGATTCGCTGCATTGTACCGGCACGCCGCGCGGGCCGCGTTGCATGGTCAACCGGTTCGGACACCCCACTTTCGCGCCGGATTTTGTGTAAATTGCGTAACCTTCTGTCGGATCTGTAAGGTTCGCCGGCGTCACGACGTTGCGCTGCCGGACTGCGAATGCGACCGTCACGGCCCCGCCGGCAAGGGCCCGCGCGGCAATCGCATGCCCGTGCGGGCACCGCTGTACGCGAAAGGCAAGGCGCACGATCGGCAGCGCCGCGGCCGCCATGCCCCGGTAACATGCTACCGGGCCAACTCCCGGCTTCCGGGCGCCTTGCGGCACCCAACATTGTCGGCAAAACGTAAGCATTCCATGTCCATACAACGACTATCCACGTACGCACGCCGGATCGCGCTGTTCGCACTGCTGCAGTTCGCGGCGATCGCGACCGCGTCGGCATTTCCGACGGCCGCGTCCGCACCGGGCGCGAGCGGCGTCGGCGTCCCCGTGCCGACGATTTCGCTCAGCGACGCCGTTGCGCAACTCAAGCAGATGCAGGTGCAACAGGACCGCATCAAGCAGCAGACGTCGAACGCGACCAACAGCAAGGAGCTCGACGAGCTCGGTGACGCGACCCAGGAACTGAGCGCCGACGTCGACAAGCTGCAGAGCCAGCTCGCGCCGCAGCGCACGCAGGTCCAGGCGCAGCTCGACGTGCTCGGCCCGCCGCCGGCCCCGGGCGCATCGCCCGAAACACCCGCCGTCGAACAGCAGCGGGCGACGCTGAACGCGCGCAAGGCGCAGATCGACGCGGCGCTGAAGCAGGCCGCCGACCAGAAGACCAACCTCGCGAACCTGAACGACCAGTTCTCGAAGCTGCACCGCAGCCTGCTGAAGAACCAGCTCGCGTTCCGTTCCGGCAGCATCTTCGGCGCGCAGTTCTGGCTGCCGCTGTTCCATCTGTCGCCGGACGACGTGCAGCGGCTCGACGATTTCAACAACGAACTGCGCGACATGCTGCGCTCGTCCTGGACACCCGGCCAGCGCGCGCTCACCACGCTGCTGATCATCACGGCGCTCGCGGTCTGGCTCGGCGGCCGCCGCATCGTCGAACGCGGGCTCGCGTGGTTCTGCCTGAACCGCCTGCCGCCCACCCGGCTGCGCCGCAGTGCGCTGGCGCTGGCCACGGCGCTCTCGACGCTGCTCGCGACCGCGGTCGCCGTCCAGATCCTCTATCTCGCGCTCGCCCGCCACTCCGAGCTCACGGCGTCGATGACCGATCTGTGGGACCAGTTCGCGAAGCTCGCCGTAACCTGCGCGCTGATCGCCGGCCTCGGCCGCGCGCTGCTCTGCACGAAGCATCCGTCGTGGCGGCTGCCCGCGCTCGCCGATCCCGTCGCGCTCGCGATGAAGCCGTTCCCCGGCGTGCTGGCCGCGCTGCTGCTGATGTCGGGCACGCTCGAATCGATCAACCGGATCGTCGATACCAGCCTGTCCGTCACGCTGTTCGGCCGCGGCATCGTATCGCTCGTCGTCGCGCTGACCGTCGGCGCGTCGATCCTGCGCGCGAATCGCGTACGCAGCGCGCTTGCGGCATCCGGCGAGGCACCCGAGGATCGCTCGACGCTCGCGGGGCTGATCCATGCGGGCGTCACGCTGGCGATCGTCGTGTCGCTCGGCGCGCTGCTGATCGGCTACATCACGGTCGCACGCTTCATCACGTACGAGCTTGTGTGGTTCGAGATCGTGCTGTGCAGCGTCTACATCATGACGCAGCTGACGCGCGACGCGAGCGAAAGCCTGTTCTCCGCGAACCTGTCGACCGGCAGGCAGATCAAGCATCTGTTCGCGCTCGACGACCGGCATCTGGACCAGGCCCATACCGTCGTGTCCGGCCTCGGCACGAGCCTGCTGATGCTGGTCGCGGCGATCGCGTTGCTGACGGGCGGCTTCGGCACGACGCCGAGCGACCTGCTCGACAGCGCGGTCGCGATGATCGGCGGCCAGCGGCTGCAGAGCCTGAACATCATGCCCGACCGGATCATGAACGCGGTGATCGGGTTCGCGATCGGCTTCTACCTGCTGCGCTCGGTGCGCCGCTGGCTCGACAGCGAATTCATGCCGGCACTCGGCATGGATGCGGGAATGCGCGTGTCGCTGATCACGCTGTTCACCAACGTCGGCTACGTGCTGCTCGTGCTGATGGCGCTCGGGCTGCTCGGCGTCAGATGGAGCAACCTTGCGTGGATCGTCAGCGCGCTGTCGGTCGGTATCGGTTTCGGCCTGCAGGAGATCGTGAAGAACTTCGTGTCGGGGCTGATCCTGCTGACCGAGCGGCCGGTGAAGGTGGGCGACATGGTCAGCATCGCGGGCGTCGAAGGCGACATCCGCCGCATCAACGTGCGCGCGACCGAGATCCAGCTCAGCGACCGCTCGACCGTGATCGTGCCGAACTCGCAACTGATCTCGCAGAACGTGCGCAACGTGACGATGGGCAACAGCACGCAGGGCGTCGCGACGCTGATGCTGACGTTCCCGCTGAACACCGACCCCGAGCAGGTGCGCGACCTGCTGCTCGACGCGTATCGCGAGCATCCGGCGATTCTCGACAAGCCGGCGCCGTCGGTCACGTTCAGCCAGCTGGCGCCCGACGGGATCACGCTGAGCGTCACGGGCTACGTGGCGAGCCCGCGGATCGCGAGCGCGACGAAGAGCGACCTGCTGTTCGAGATCCTGAAGCAGTTGCGGGCGTCGCAGATCACGCTGTCGACGCCGCAGATGCTGGTCGTGCAGAACATGCCGGCGATCGACGGATCCGCCCCTCACAATTGAATACGTGATCGGGCGGGCGCAGATCGGGCATCTGCCGCGCACGCATCGCTGAAAACGACAAGGGCCGGTTACCACCTTCGCGGCAACCGGCCCTTGTCATTCGAACGTCAACGCGCCCTTGCGGGCCCCTCCGTCAGACGTCGAACTTCACGCCCTGCGCCAGCGGCAGCTGACGGCTGTAGTTGATCGTGTTCGTCGCACGGCGCATGTACGCCTTCCACGCATCCGAACCCGACTCGCGGCCGCCGCCCGTTTCCTTCTCGCCGCCGAACGCGCCGCCGATCTCCGCGCCGCTCGTGCCGATGTTCACGTTGACGATCCCGCAATCGCTGCCCGCCGACGACATGAACTGCTCGGCCTCGCGCATGTCGTTCGTGAAGATCGCCGACGACAGGCCCTGCGGCACCGCGTTGTGTACTTCGATCGCGTCCTCGAAGTCGTCGTAGACCATCACGTAGAGAATCGGCGCAAACGTCTCGCGCTCGACCACCGCCGATTGCTTCGGCATCCGCACGATGGCCGGACGCACGTAGTACGCATCCGCATGACCGACATCGACGCGCTCACCGCCCTTCACTTCGCCGCCCTGCTCGCGTGCGTCGGCCAGTGCCTTCTGCATCGCGTCGAACGACGCACGGTCGACCAGCGGGCCGACGAGCGTGCCTTCCTCGAGCGGGCTGCCGACCTTCACCGACGCATAGGCCTTCTCGATGCGCGGCAGCAGCTGGTCGACGACGCTGCGATGCACGATCAGGCGGCGCAGCGTCGTGCAGCGCTGGCCGGCCGTGCCGACCGCCGCGAACGTGACGGCGCGCACCACGAGGTCGAGGTCGGCGCTCGGCGCGACGATCATCCCGTTGTTGCCGCCGAGTTCGAGAATGCCGCGTGCAAGGCGCTGGCTCAGCACCTTCGCGACTTCCTGGCCCATCCGCACACTGCCCGTCGCGCTGACGACCGGCACCTTCTTCGACGACGTCAGCACCTCGCCGACATCGCGCATGCCGAGCACCAGTTGGCTCAGGCCCTTCGGCGCGACGCCCGGGTGGGTCTTCTCGAATTCGCGGATCGCCTTCTCGAGCAGCACGTGGCATGCAATCGCGGTGAGCGGCGTCTTCTCCGACGGCTTCCACACGACCGAATCGCCGCACACGAACGCGAGCGCCGCATTCCAGGCCCACACCGCGACCGGGAAGTTGAACGCCGAGATCACGCCGCACACGCCGATCGGGTGCCACGTCTCCATCATCCGGTGCCCCGGGCGCTCGGACGCGATCGTCAGGCCGTAAAGCTGGCGCGACAGGCCGACCGCGAAGTCGCAGATGTCGATCATTTCCTGCACTTCGCCGAGCCCTTCCGACGTGATCTTGCCGGCTTCGAGCGTGACGAGGCGGCCAAGTTCGGCCTTGTGCTCGCGCAGCACGTTGCCGAACACGCGCACGAGCTCGCCGCGCACCGGCGCCGGCACCGTGCGCCACTTGAGGAATGCGTCGTGCGCGGCGTCGATCTTGCGCTCGGCGTCGGCGGGCGAGTCAACCGCCAGCGTCGCGAGCGTCGCGCCGTCGATCGGCGAACGCGCGGTCAGCGCATTGCCTTTCCACTGGGCGAGATCGATGTCGAGCGCAGCAAGAATGTCGTTGAATTGCATCACTTCCTCTTCAGGGACAGATTGATCGGTGCGGCGGCAACGCCGCCCGCGTGATTCGATTGGAGCGCGTTCGCGCGCCCTGTGCAAGCGGATGCGCAGCTCGGCAGGCCCGGTGCGCCGCGTGGCGCATCGCGCGCCGCCGCCGCCGGAAACCCGGCCGGACGGCGCGCCCCGGCCTCGCGAGGCACGATCCATGAGACACATTGTCGGTGGCCACAAGTCGGGCCGCTATTGATATTAACTCACGACTTCATTCCCAAAACGCAACACCCGGGCAGGGCGAGGCCGCTTGATTCGGGACGGTGACGGGACCTGTACGGAGCCGGTGGCCGGGCCGCCGGGCCGGTTTCGGTGCGCGACAAGTTGATGACAAAGTTGCATCACCCTGTGCGGAAATATCGTTTGCCGCGCATGCGGCCGGCACATACGATCGGGACGGCGTCGAGGTGCACCGGCACCCGGCGCGCCGACGGCCGCCGAGCAGCGGCCGGACGACAGACGAAGGCGACACGCGTGGCGGCCCGGTGCACCGGTCGTTCCAGACGATCCGGATCGAGCGCGCACAGCAGTGCTGCTGCCCGCCCTGGCGGCCGGCGACGCGTCACGCTTCGTAGCCAAAAAACAATCCTGGAGACAGCGCCCAGCACCCGCCATGCATTCAGATGCCCGCCCCGACTCGCCCCATCCGTCCGGCTCGCCGCCCGCGAGGCCGTCCCTCCACCGCGCACTGCAGGCGCGCCATCTGCGGATGATCGCGATCGGCGGCTCGATCGGCACGGGCCTGTTCGTCGCGTCCGGCGCGTCGATCTCGCAAGCCGGCCCCGGTGGCGCGATGCTCGCGTACATGGTGATCGGCCTGATGGTCTACTTCCTGATGACGAGCCTCGGCGAAATGGCCGCGTTCATGCCGGTGTCCGGCTCGTTCGCGACCTACGGCGCGAAATTCGTCGACGAGGGCTTCGGCTTCGCGCTCGGCTGGAACTACTGGTACAGCTGGGCCGTGACGCTCGCGGTCGAACTCGTCGCCGCGCAGCTCGTGATGCACTACTGGTTTCCGCACGTGCCAGGCGTCTGGTGGAGCGCGATCTTCCTCGCGCTGATCTTCGCGCTCAACGCGCTGTCGGTGCGCGGCTTCGGGGAAGCCGAATACTGGTTCGCGCTGATCAAGGTGCTGACGGTGCTCGCGTTCGTTGGCGTCGGCCTGCTGATGATCTTCGGGATCATGCAAGGCGGCCCGAGCGCGGGCTGGGGCAACTTCACGATCGGCGACGCGCCTTTCGTGGGCGGTTGGGCAACGATGCTCGGCGTCGCGATGATCGCGGGCTTCTCGTTCCAGGGCACCGAAATGATCGGCGTCGCGGCCGGCGAATCGGAGAACCCGCGCACGACGATCCCGCGCGCGGTCAGCCAGATCTTCTGGCGCATCCTGCTGTTCTACGTGTTCGCGATCTTCGTGATCGGCGTGCTGGTTCCGTACACCGACCCGAGCCTGCTGAAGAGCGACGTCACCGACGTGGGCGTGAGCCCGTTTACGCTCGTGTTCCGTCATGCGGGCCTCGCGTTCGCGGCCGGCGTGATGAACGCGGTGATCCTGACGGCCGTGCTGTCGGCCGGCAACTCGGGCATGTACGCGTCGACGCGGATGCTCTACAACCTCTCGGTCGAAGGCCGCGCGCCGAAGCTGTTCGCAAAGCTGTCGCCGGGCGGCGTGCCGCGCAACGCGCTGTACGCGACGACCGCCGTCGGCGCGCTGTGCTTCCTCACGTCGCTGTTCGGCGACAAAACCGTCTACCTGTGGCTGCTGAACACGTCGGGCATGGCCGGCTTCATCACCTGGCTCGGCATCGCGGTCAGCCACTACCGGTTCCGCAAGGGCTTCCTCAAGCAGGGCTATCGGCTCGACCAGCTGCCATACCGGTCGAAGTGGTTTCCGTTCGGCCCGCTGTTCGCATTCGCGTTGTGCGCGGTCGTCGCACTCGGCCAGGACTACCAGGCGTTCCTCGCCGACAGGATCGACTGGGCCGGCATCGCCGCGACCTACATCGGCCTGCCGTTCTTCCTCGCGATCTGGCTCGGCTACGCGCTGGTGCGCAAATGCCGCCTCGTCCGCTACGAGGACATGGAGATCGCGCCGTGGATCGAGCGCAACGCGACGCCCGAAGCGGCGGTAAAGGCCCGTACCGGCTATCCGGCCTATGTTGCCGCCCCGCCCAACCCGACGCCGGGTGCCTGACGCCCGGTCGTGCAACGGCCGCCGCCCGACCGCCACGGCCGTTGCACTGAAAAACCCATTCGACGCGACGCGCGCGTTCAGGCAAGATCGACGCGCGCCGTCCGTTTTTCCGTCGTGACGAATCACCGAAAACGCATGCAGAACTTCTACGAAGCCACCGTTACCCGCCAGCCCTACCCGCAACTGACCGGCACCATCGACACGCAGGTCTGCATCGTCGGCGGCGGCCTCGCCGGCCTGTGCACGGCGCTCGGCCTCGTCGAGCGCGGCGTGCGGGACGTCGTCGTGCTCGACGGAGAGCGGGTCGGCTTCGGCGCATCGGGCCGCAACGGCGGCTTCGTGTTCGGCGGCTACAGCCTCGACAACGCCGACCTGCTGCGCACGCTCGGCCGCGACGAAGGCCGCCGCCTGTACCGGCTCACCGTCGATGCGGTCGACCTGATCCGCGCGCGGATCGCCCGCTACGGCATCGACTGCGACATCGTCGACCAAGGCGTGATGCTCGCGAACTGGTTCGACGATCCATCGCGGCTCGACGGCGTGCGCACGCTGATGAAGCAGGAATTCAACGTCGACTGGGAACCCGTTTCGACGGACGCGCTGCGCGCGCGGCTGAAGACGCAGCGCTATTACGGCGGCCTGTTCGAGCCGAACGCGTTTCACTTCCATCCGCTCAAGTACGTGCTCGGCGTCGCGGCGGCCGCATCGCGCGGCGGCGCGCGCGTGTACGAACGCTCGGCCGCGCTCGGCATCGCGCGCGAAGGCGCCGGCTACGTCGTGCGCACGGCGCAGGGCACGGTGCGCGCGAAGGACGTCGTGTTCGCCGGTGGCGGCTATGCGCGCGGCGTGTCGCCGCGCATCGAGCGCGCGGTGCTGCCGATCGCGACCTACGTGATCGCGACCGAACCGCTCGGCACGCGCCTGCCCGACGCGATCGACGCGCCGTACGCGATCTACGATACGCGGTTTGCGTTCGACTACTACCGCCCGCTGAAGGACACGCGCATTCTGTGGGGCGGCCGGATCTCGGTGCTCGACCGCGGCCCCGACGCGATCGCGCGGCTGCTGCGACGCGACCTTTTGCGCGTGTATCCGCAGCTCGAAGGCGTGAAGGTCGACTACGCCTGGGGTGGGCTGATGAGCTACGCGCGGCACAAGATGCCGCAGATCGGCCGCGACGCGGACGGCGTGTGGCACGCGATCGCATTCGGCGGTCACGGGATGGCGCCCACCACCGTCGCGGGCGAAGCGCTCGCCGCCGCGCTGGCCGGGGAGCGACCCGTGCCGGAGGGCTTCGCCGCGTTCGGGCTCACGCGCACGTTCGGGCTTGCGGGTCTCGCCGCCGCGCAGCTCACGTATACCGCGTACCAGGCCCGCGACGCGCTCGCGTCGTGCCGGCGCTGAGCGGCGGCAGCAGCCGAAACCGCACGGCCGATTAGAACGAAAGGTCGGCCGGGCGGGCATTTCCCGCATGCTAGAATGGATTTTTCATGCCGCCGCGAACCCACAACAAAGTCACATGAAAGCTGGAAGCAAGGCCGCCACGTCCGAAAGCCGCGCACTTGCGACCGATGCGCGGCGCAAATACGATCCCGAGCAAACCAAGCGCAACATCCTCGACGTCGCCACGCAGGAGTTTTCCGCGATGGGCCTCGCGGGTGCGCGCGTCGACGCGATCGCCGAGCGTACGAACACGACGAAGCGCATGCTGTACTACTACTTCGAAAGCAAGGAAGGCCTGTACGAGGCCGTGCTGGAGAAGGTGTACGGCGACATCCGCGCGCTCGAGCAGGAACTGCACGTCGGCGACATGGAGCCGCGCGAAGGCATGCGCCGGCTCGTCGAATTCACGTTCGACTATCACGACAAGCACCGCGATTTCGTCCGCCTCGTGTCGATCGAGAACATCCACGGCGCGAAGTATCTCGAACAGCTGAAGTCGTTCAAGAACCGCAACGTCAGCATCATCAAGACGCTCGAGGAACTGCTCGAGCGCGGTGCGGCGAGCGGCGCCTTCCGCAAGGACATCGACGCGTTCGACCTGCATCTGCTGATCAGCTCGTTCTGCTTCCACCGCGTGTCGAACCGTTATACGTTCGGCGCCGCGTTCGGCCGCGATCCGTCGGCGCCGCGACTGCGCGCGCGACATCGCGAGACGATCACCGACTCCGTGCTGCGCTACGTCGCCGCGTAGGCGCACCGCGCGATTCCGCCCGAAGGCCGGCTGGCGAGCATTCCGCTCGCCGTCCGGCACACCTCCCGAACGTCGCCGCGCCGCCTGCAACCGGCATGAGCCGACCGCACGCCGCGCGCTGCTTCAAGCCACCTCACGCTGCGCGTGCGTCGCGGGCGAGTCCGTCGGCACGGTCGACGCCAGCGCGATCCGCGCCTTCGCTTCCGGGCTACCCGCCACGAAATATTTCTTCGCCCAGCTCGAGTCCGGTGCGAGCGCGAGCTGTCGCTGCGCACCGGCGCCATGCCGTTTCGTTTCGATCGACAGCGCCCGTGCGCGGTAGTGCTCGTAGAGCCGCAGGAATTCCGCGAGATAGATCGCCGCGATCCGCGTGTCGCGAATCTCGAGCAGGTTCTCGTCGTTGTACTGCTCGGAGTTGCGGCTCATGTTCGCCGAGCCCGTATAGACGATCGGGTTCGCGCCTTCCGCATCGATCACGATGAACTTGTGGTGGATCACGACCGGCGGGTACGCCGGCGCCGGCTCGCCCGGAAAGAGGCGCAGCTCCGGCTCGAAACCCTTCGGCACCGTTGCCGGCGAAAAATAGGCGGCATCGATCACGTCGCGCCGATCGCGCCGGCGATGGTAAAGCTCGAGGTTCGCGAGCGTCGCCGCATCGAGCGACTGCCCGTCGTGCTGCGCGGCATCAGCCTTCGTCGCGCTACCGACGTTGATGCGGTTCACCAGGCCGAACATCATCAGGCCGCGGTCGCCGGCTGCAAAGCATGCGTCGCGCAGCGCTGCGTCGGTCGGCATGAACAGGCAGAACGACACCGAATGTTTCGCGGCCGCGATCGCGGCGACGATCGTATCGATCTCGGTGCGCTGCCCCGCCGGCTCCGGCGAAAACGCGACGCGCACCTGCGCGCTGCCGATCGTCACCGGCGCCGACCAGCCCGCCGACAATTTCGCCGTCTCCGCGATCGTCGGATTCGCGGCCAGCGCGTGCGCACGCGCGTTGTACAGCGCCGCGAGCGCCGGCGAGTCGAATGCGTGCAGCACGTTCGCCTGCTCCGTCAGCCCTTCGGTCGTGAAGTTCGCGGAACCGGTCAGCACGCGCGTGGGCGTCACCGCAGTGACCAAATTCGCCGGTGCGTCGGTCACGATGAACTTGTCGTGCATGATGTGCGTCCGGTCGCGCGGCGCGAGCGTCGCGAGACCCTGCAGCGCGTCGACGGCCGGCTGGTTCGGCGACGGCAGCGGCGGCTTGCCCTTGCGCGCGGTCTCGTGCGCGTCGTAGACGATCGCGAGCGACGCTTCGCCATGTTGCCGTCCGAACGCCTCGAATGCGGGCAGCGCCCACAGCGTGTCCGTCAGATGATAGACGGCCGACACCGCGCGCGACGCGGGGTCGAGCATCGCCGCGAACACCTGTTCCATGTCGTTCGCGAGCCACGTGCGCAGCTTCAGTGCCTGGTCCGCGCTCGGCGCCGCATCCGGCGCGAGACCCAGTGCCGCGACCTGCTTCGCGAACGCCTGCGAGCTGACGACCGCACGGTTGAACCACGTACCGACACCATCCACGACATGAGCGGGCAACACGACCTCGCACACGCCGGCCTCCGCATCGAGCACCTGCAGGTGCTCCGGCGTGCCGACGACCGGATAGACGTCATAGCGGAATGACGCATCGCGGTCCTGCGGATCGATGCGCGCGTCCCACCACATGAATTTCTGGATCGGCGCCTGGTCGGTCGGTGCGTCGCCCTGCGTGTCGGCGGCCGGGCCGTCGAACGTGAGCCGGTTCGGCAGCCAGCTGTTCGGCGCCCGCGTCTTGCCGTCGGCCGTCCAGAAACCCGGCGTGCGCCGGATCGCGAAGCCGAGGAAGTCGGTGCGCGACGCCGCGTCGGGCCAGTCGAAGGCCAGCAGGACCAAGGTCGGAGAAAGATAGCTGCGTACGCTGACAGTCATTCGTTGCTCCTGCCGGGCGGGCCGGTCGAGATGAATGAGTCAGTGTTGACGGTGGTTCTTCCCGTGCGATGACGGTTCGATGAACCTTGTATGTCGGACGTGCGTCAGTCGCACACGAGCAGCTCGATGCCGCGTGCGGTCAGCGCGCGGCGCACGGCCTTGTCCGGCGCGCGCTCGGTGACGAGGTAGCGCGCGGCCGACGTGCCGTTGATCCGCACCGGCGTCACGCGGCCGAACTTCGAATGGTCGGCAACGATGATCGCCGTGCCGGCGGCCGCGATCATCCGGCTGCGCACTTCGGCGGCGAGCCGCGAGTAGTCGGTGCAGTCGCCGTCGGCCGTGATGCCGCCCGCGCCGACGAACGCGAAATCGACATGGTATTGCGCGAGTTGCTGGATCGTATCGAGCCCGAACGTCGCGTCCTCGTCGTCGGACAGTTCGCCGCCGAGCAGCGTCACGCGATTGCCGTTGCGCCGCGCGAGCACGAACGCCGTGCGCCAGTCGTTCGTGTAGATCGACAGCCGGTGCCGGTCGGCCAGCGCGAGCGCGACCGCATGCGGCGTGCTGCCCGAGTCGATCAGCACCGATGCGTCGTCGGGCACGAATTCGGCCGCGCGCCGCCCGATCGTGCGCTTCGCTTCGGCGTTCGCCGCTTCACGCTCGGACAGGCTCGGCTCGCGGCGGTCCGCCGCCAGCGCGCCGCCGTGCGTCATCACGAGCAGGCCGCGCGCCGCGAGCGCATTCAGGTCGCGCCGGATCGTCTCGCGCGATACGTCGAGCGAGCGCACGAGTTCGGCTACGGACAGCGCGCCCGATCGTCCGAGCTCCGACAGAATGTATTGATGACGTTGTTCCGCCAGCATCGCAATGCGCCCGAGGCGACTGGTAATGGGTAAGCTGACCATTGTATTACGGCCGCTTGACCGCCATTTGACGGCGGTGCGGCTGGCGGTCGCCGCGTTTCACGAAAGCGAAATTCTGTATTGCCCGATGCGCGCGAATCGGCACGGCAAGCGGTTGCTACACTTTGCGCTTCGCCGAACGACAGACCATAAAGGGGCTTGGGGAATGTATCGCAAAGGCAGTGTGCTCGAAATCCAGTTTTCGCCGGAACGACTCAACGATGGAGCGGGCGATCCATACTGGATCGACCTGACGCTCGACGAGGCGCGCCGGCTGTACGAACAGCTCGCCGCGCGCTTCGCGACCGACGCGCGCGCGAACCAGCCGCTCGACACGTTCTCGCTCGACTGATCGCCCATCCTTTCCGCGCGCCACGGCGCGCTTTCATGCCGCAGCACCTTCCTCTGGCCGGCCGGTAACGGAATGGCCGGCGCGCCGCCGCGCTCGCGGCACGTCACGCCCGCGGCCAACGCGCCGCACATGGCAACCGCATGCAGCGCGCACGCGCCACGAGTAAGTGCAGAATCCGACAAGACGGCGGCATCGGCTCGACCGATACTGGCCGACTTCACGATTCGTCCGGCCGTATCGCGGCCCGCCACGCATGTTTACTTCGCTCGTCGCCGCGGCGTTCGTCGCGCTGTGGTCCACCGGCTTCATCGTCGCACGGGCAATCAAGCCCTACGCCGATCCGAACCTGTTCCTGCTCGCACGTTTCGCCGGCACGGCCGTGCTGTTCGGCGCGGTGGCGCTCGCCGCGCGCGCGCCGTGGCCGGCCCGCCGCGAATGGCCGCGCCACCTGATCGCGGGCGCGCTGCTGCAAGGCGTCTATCTCGGCGCCAGCTACTGGGCCGTCGCGCAGGGACTGAATGCGGGCGTGATGGCGTTGCTCGGCGCGCTGCAGCCGCTCGCCACCGCCGTGCTCGCAGTGCCGCTGTTCAATGAGCGCCTGCCCGCGCGCGGCTGGCTCGGGATGGCGCTCGGGCTCGCCGGCGTCGCGCTCGTGCTCGCGCCAAAGGTCGCGGGCGGCGTCGCGTCGCCACCGGGCGCCGCGCCCGCGTGGTTCGTCGTGGCCGTGTCGATCCTGTCGGTCGGCTCGATCACCGCCGGCTCGCTCTATCAGAAGGGCAAGCTCGCGCAGAACGACCTGCGCACGGCCGTCGCCGTGCAGAACCTCGGCGCGGCGATCATCGCGGCCGTCTTCGTCGCGCTGCTGCACGAAACGCGCTGGATCGGCGCGCCGGCGGTGTGGATATCGCTCGTGTGGGGCGTCGTGTTCCTGTCCGGCGGCGCGGTCACGATGCTGATGTGGATGCTGCGGCGCGGCAACGCCGCGCGCGCGACGTCGTTGCTGTTCCTCGCGCCGCCGCTCGCCGCCCTGCAGGGCTATCTGCTGTTTGGCGAAACGCTCGCGGCCGTCCAGCTCGCCGGCTTCGGGCTCGCGCTGGCGGGCGTCGTGCTCGCGCGGCGCTGACGCGGGCGAGCGAAAGCAGGAAGCGTCCGTCACCGCGCCCCTTCCACGCACCGAAACGAAGCATCCGTGTGCACGTCGGAGTCGACGCGCCCCGCGCGCTGCCCCATGACGATGCAGCGCGTCTCGCCGATGCAACGCGCGGTCGCCGGATCGCATGCCCGGCGCGGCGCCGGACCGCGATTGCGCTTATGATGGGCGCCTTGCATTTCGTTCCGGAACCACCCTCCATGACATCCGCCGATTACGCCAGCCGCCAACGCGCGATCATCGCCGAACTGAACGTCACCCCGCACTTCGACGTCGATGCCGAGATCGCCCGACGCGTCGACTTCCTCGCGCAGTACCTTCGTTCGACCGGCCTGCGGACCTACGTGCTCGGCATCAGCGGCGGCGTCGATTCCTCGACGGCCGGACGGCTCGCACAGTTGGCGGTCGAACAGCTGCGCGCCGACGACTACGACGCCCGCTTCATCGCGATGCGCTTGCCGAACGGCGTGCAGAACGACGAAGCCGATGCACAGCGCGCGCTCGCGTTCGTGCGCGCGGACGAGACGTTCACGGTCGACGTGAAGCCGGCCGCCGACGCGATGCTCGCATCGCTCATCGCCTCCGGCCACGCGTTCGAAAACCCGGCACAGCAGGACTTCGTGCACGGCAACATCAAGGCACGCGAGCGCATGATCGCGCAGTACGCGGTCGCCGGCGCGCGGCGCGGCATCGTGATCGGCACCGACCACGCGGCCGAATCGCTGATGGGTTTCTTCACGAAATTCGGCGACGGCGGCGCGGACGTGCTGCCGCTCGCCGGCCTGAGCAAGCGCCGCGTGCGTGCGGTCGCCCGCGCGCTCGGCGGTGACGAACTGATCGTGATGAAGGTGCCGACGGCTGACCTCGAGGAACTGCGTCCGCTGCGCCCCGACGAGCACGCGTATGGCGTCACCTACGACGAGATCGACGATTTCCTCGAAGGCAAGCCCGTGGCCGACAGCGTGTACGAAACGGTGCTGCGCTTCTACGACGGCTCGCGCCACAAGCGCGCGCTGCCGTACACGCCGTTCGACTGGCCGGCCGCGTAAGCCGGCCCCGTCGCCGCAACACCCTGCCGCGCCGCGCGGAACCTGGCGGTTACGCGCGGCGCATGCACGACGGGCAACGCTACGCGTGCCCGCCCGTCTTCTTCGCTTGCAGTGCGCGAATCCGCATCCGCGCACCCGTATCGCTGACCGTCGCGTCGTACATCGTCGCGAGATCGCGCTTGAGCGCGGTGCGCGAACCGCCGTCGAGATACACCATGTGCCCCGACGGATAAAAGCGCGCGGACAGGTTCTGCCGCACCTTCTGATCCTCGAGCGGCATCTGCTGCAGGTCGATCACGGTCTGGTAGAACGGCGTGACGAAATCGTAGAGGCCGTTCGCCGACAGCACCTTCAGGTCGACGTTCAGCGCCATCACCGCGGCGAGATCGCCGGCCGTATAGAGGATCACGTTCCCCTTCGCATCGATGCCCTGCTGCGCGCCGGTCGGATCGATATGACTGAAGTCCCAGTTCTGGAACGCCTGGTCGTTCAGGTCCGTGAACGCGGAATTCGACGTGAACTTCAACTGCTCGTTCAGGTAGCTGTTCCACATCGCCGTGTAGACACCCGTGACGGCCGTCATCGTCGGGTCGTTGCCGCCCGAGTTCGGATCGATCTTGCCGGCGATGCCCGACGAGATCCCGGTCACGCGGCCGTCGTACGAACCGAGCGCGAGCCCCTGCGCGTGCAACAGCGTCGTCAGGAACAGCGAATTGCCACGCGCGTCGTAGCCCGCGATGTCGAGCCCCCAGGTCTGCAGCGTCGCGGTGTCGATGCCCGTGTAGTCCGACAGCTTCCGCACGGCGGCCGGATCGGCATGCGGCACGTTGCGCAGTGCGGTCAGGTAGTCGGTACGCGCGAACTGCGCGACTTCCTCGACGAACGTGCCGAGATCGGTCGGCGCGGGCGTGACGCCGAGCTTCTTGTGATACCACGCGTCGGCGGCCGCGGTCGGCAACGCGCCGACCGGGTTGCCGGCCTGCCGGTAGTCGAGGATCGACGACTGCAGCGTGATGCCGTTCAGGTCGACGCCGTCCTCGTGCAGCTTGTACGCGAGCACGCAGCTGCGCGCGGTGCCGTACGACTCGCCGAACAGGTATTTCGGCGAATTCCAGCGGTTGTTCTTTGTCAGGTAGCGCTTGATGAACTGCTTCAGCGAATTCGCATCCTGGTCGACGCCCCAGAAATTGCGGTTCCGGTTCGGCGCGACGGCCGCCGAATAGCCGGTGCCGACGGGGTTGATGAACACCAGGTCGCTGTGGTCGATCATGCTGTCCGGATTGTCTTCCATCTGGTACGGCGCAGGCGGCGTGAACCCCGGCATCGAGGTCTTGATGCGCTTCGGCGCGAACGAGCCGAGCAGCACGAACACCGACGACGACCCGGGGCCGCCGTTGTAGAAGAACGTGACGGGCCGCGTTTCCTCCTTCGCGCCGTCGGCCGTGAACGCGACGTAGAAGATCTTCGCGGCCGGCTGCGAACTGCTCGGGTCGACCGTCACCAGATGGCCGGCCGTCGCCGTGTACGCGATTCGCTTGCCGTCGATCAGGATCGTGTGGTGCGTGATCGCGGCCGCTTCGGTCGTGTCGGTGACCGAGTCGTCGGGGCCGTTGCCGTACGCGACCGGATCGAAGAACGGCTGGTCGCGGCCGTGGCTCAGCGCGACCGGATTGATGGTCGGCGGCACGCCATGCGAATTGTGGTCGCCGTGATGCAGCGGATACACGCCGCCGGAGGATGCGGAATCGATGCCCATCGTGCTGCTCCTGGAGGTGAGAAAAAGGCGCGGGCCGGAAGCCCGCGCCATACGAAAAGCCGTGTACCGCGGCCGTCAGCTCGACGGCTTGCGCGTCAGGATCGCCGCGAGCTGCGCGCCGTTCGGGCTGCCGAGGCCCGTGCACGCATCCCAGCCCGGCGCGGCCGCATACGTGCCGTTCGAGCCCTGCGTGATGTCGCGCAGCGCACCCGGGTTCTTGTACAGCACCGGGTTGACCCAGCCGGCCGTCGCACCGCCCGCCGCCGCATTGATCCGTGCGATCAGCGCGGCCCACAGTGGCGCGACCGCGCTCGTGCCGCCCATCACCGTGGCCGTGCCCGCGATCGACACTTCGTAGCCCGTCTGCGGCGACGCGTCGCCGGCGACGTCCGGCACGCCGCGCTTCGCGAGCGGTGCGCTGCTGCCATCGGCGCGCGTGACGGTCAGCCCCTGCTGCCACGCCGGCAGGTCGAACAGCGTGCTGACACCGCCCCCGCCCGCGCCGCCACCGGCCGCCTCGTCGTTCCACGTGACCTCGCTGCGAATGCCCTGCCCGGGCAACGCATCGAGCTGCGTGCCGCCGCAGCCGAGCACATACGGGCTCGATGCGGGGAAGTCGACATGATCGGCGCCGTCCTGCAGCCCGTCGCCCGAGCCGCTGTCACCGGATGCCGCGCATACCGTGATGCCCTGCGCAGCCGCTGCCTGTAGCACGCGGTTGAACGCCTGCGCGGACTGCGCCTGCCAGATCGCCTCCGGGCCGCCCCAGCTGATCGAGATCACCGACGGCTTGTTGGTCCTGTCGCTGACGGCCGCGTTGACGGCCTGGATGAAGCCCGCGTCGCTGTTCGGCGCGAAGTACACGGCAATCTTCGCGGCCGGCGCGATTGCGCCGGCAATCTCGATGTCGAGCGCGACTTCGCCGTCCGGGCCGCTCGGGTCGCCGGTCGGTGTGTTGCGGCCGGTGCCGACGTTCACGTCGACGAGCGTCGGTGGCGTCTTGATGCCGAGCCCGTGGAAATACTGCTGGATGTCGGCCGCGCGGTAGCCACCGCCGAGCTCGATGATCGCGATGCACTGCCCGGCGCCGTCGCCAGCCGGGAAGCCGTACAGCGACGCCAGCTGGATCGGGGTGAACGTGACGCCCGCCGCGCCGCCGCGTGCGGGCTTGAACGGCGGTCGCAGCCGGAAGTGCGGCCGCGCCTGCGGGCGGCTGTCGAGACCGAGCACAGCCGTGACGACATCGCCGAGATCGTCGGGCAGCGCGATCGGGCCGGAGCGGCCGCGATACTGGCCGATCGACTGATGCTCGAAGCGCTCGAGCTTGACGCCGAACGCGGCTTCGAACTGCTGGATCGTGCCGGACAGCACGACGACGCTTTCAACGGGATCGACGCGATCGACCGTCAGTTGGTGATGACGCGCGAAGTCCTCGGCCTTGCGAATGTCGTCGGGATTGGCGGAAAAGCGTTGCGCGAAGGTTTCGCGCGACACCGGTTTCGCTTGCGCGTCGCCGGCGGCGAGCTGGTGGACCAACGTATCGAGTTGCCCTTCTTCCTGCCGCCGCAACATGATCGTGACGTGGATGCGTTCTGCCGGATCGCACGGGCCGAGGCACTTGGACTCGGCGACGATTCGGGGTTCACGGTCGGCGTGAAGATGCCTTGCCATGTTCAGACCCTCCTTGGTACCGCGTTGCACGGAACAGCCAGGAAATCGGACATAGCCGGCGGAAGTCGGTTCCGTTCGGTCAGTCGGTTCGCGAATGCGCGGAGTTAAAGGGAGTTTAGATCAGTCAGACGATTTGCGCGCACGCCCTTCTGCGGCGGGGCATGGCCACGACGGCCGGCATCGCACGCGGCCTCTGTCGATCGTCACGTCGCTGCCGAGCCGCAGCGACGTGACGATGCGGCTCAATCCATCGACAGCCGCAGCGCGAACCCGATGAGCGCAGCGGAAAACGTCCAGCGCTGGACCGTCTGCGCGAGCGGATGCGCGCGCATCCACGCCGCGATGTGCGACGCGCCGAACACGCATGCGAGGTCGAAGCACACGCCGGCCGCGACCAGCAGCGCGCCGAGCTCGAACATCTGCCACACGACGGGCCCGGCCTCGGGACGCACGAACTGCGGCAGCAGCACCGAGCAGAACAGCAGCGCCTTCGGATTCAGCAGGTTCGTCAGCAGACCCTTGAAGAACGACTGCCGCAGTTCGCCCGGGGCCGCCTCGTCGCCGTCGCCGAGTGCGAACACGGGGGAGCGGAACACCTGGATCGCGACGTACGCGAGATAAAGCGCGCCGCCGTAACGGATCGCTTCGTACAGCCACGGCGCGCTGCGGATCAGTGCCGCGACGCCGCACGCGGAGAGCGTCACGTGCGCGGTGCGCGACAGCGAAAGGCCGGCGGCCGCCGCCATGCCCGGGCGCACGCCACGGCCGATGCTGGTCTGCAGCACGAGCGCCATGTCGGGCCCGGGCACCGCATAGATGGCCGCCAGCGCGGCGAGATAAATCAACAGCAAATGCGTGGAAATCATGGTCTGCCCCCGTCCTTCAATGACGATATGTTGCCGCTGAAGGTAGAGGGATTACTGGCCATCTTTGGCTCAGGATTAGCGATTCATAGCGGAATCCGCCACAATCACCGAATCTAGACAAGGATTCCGCCAACATGACCGAACTCGACAAAACCGATCGCGCGATTCTCGCCGCGGTGCAGCGCGACGGCCGCCTGCCGATCGCGCGTCTCGCCGATTCCGTCGGCCTGTCCGAAACGCCGTGCGCGCGGCGCCTGAAACGTCTCGAAAACGACGGCTACATCGAGCGCTACCGCGCGCAGTTGTCACGCCAGGCGCTCGGCTTCGGCGTCGTCGCGTTCGTGCTGGTTCGGTTCGCGACGCACGATCGCAAGGTCGCCGACCGGTTCGAACGGGAAGTGCTCGGCATCGAGCGGATCCTCGCGTGCCACAACGTCGCGGGCACGGCCGACTACCTGCTGCAAGTGGTCGCGCGCGATCTCGACGACTACGGCACGTTCCTGCGCGACTCGCTGCGGATGCTGCCTGGCGTCACGTCGATCGAATCGGCGCTGTCGCTGCGGGAGGTGAAACACGACGCGGGGTTGCCGGTGCCGTGATGCGAACAGCGGCTCGCTCCGGCGTAACGCTCGTCCACATTGCCGGCGTTGTCCGGCCTCACACGACGTCGGGAGACTGGTGCGCGCGCTCGAGATCCTCGAGGAACGCTTCGACGAGCGGATCGCCGCGCCCGTCGCGCGCCACGACCATGTGGAACGTGACCTCGTATTGCAGCTGTTCCGGGTTGAGCGGCGCGAGGAGCCCCTGCGCGACATACGGCGCCGCGAAGTGCTGCGGGAGGTAGCCGAGGTGATGGCCTGACAGGATCAGCAGCGCGACCGCCTCCATGTTGTCGGCGGTCGCGCTCACGCGATCGGGCGTCGTCGACATCTGCGCCTCCGGCAGCGGATACGAGCGCCAGGCCCATTCGAATCCCGCGACGTCGGCCGGCGTCAGCGTGCCGGCGCGTTCGAACAGCGGATGGCCGCGACCGCAGTACGCGACCTGCCGCTCGATGAACAGCGGCGTGTAGTGCAGCGTCGGCACGCGATGCCAGAAGTAGCCAACCGCGATCTGGATCTCGCCGCTCAGCAGTTTCTCCTCGAGATCGCCCGGCGCACGCACCGAGATCGAGAAGCGCACGGCCTCGTCGCGTGTGCGGAACGCGGCGATCGCCTCCGCGATCCGCGCGTTCTGGCTGACCGGCGTATGGCCGATCAGGCCGATACTCAGCGTACCGACCAGCTGGCGGTCCATGTGCCGCGCGGCCATCCCGAATTCGTCGAGGGCGGCGAGCAGCTTGCGGCTCATCGCGTGGAACCGCTCGCCCTTCGGCGTGAGCCGGAAGCCGCTGCGGCCGCGCTCGCAGAGCCGGTAGCCGAGCCGCGTCTCGAGCGACGACAGTTGCGCGCTGATCGTCGACTGGCCGACGTTCAGCATCGCCTGCGCGGCCGACACGCCGCCCGCATCCGTGACCGCGAGAAACACGCGGATCAACCGCAGATCGAGGGTCGACAGATTCCCCAGCACGCTATTCCCCTTCCATACATCGATGAAAATCGATGTTTACGTCGATATCTTCGCATTCTTCTTTCCCGCCGGACGCGTAAAACTATGCGCCAAGCCGCGTCGAATGATACGGCAACCCCACATCGGAAGAGACAAGCCCATGAACGACCACACCCATTTCCAGCCGCTCGGCGGCAATGAAATGCCGCGCAGCGGCGGCATCGCAACGATGATGCGCCTGCCGCACGTGGCGAGCGCCGCCGGCCTCGACGCGTGTTTCGTCGGCGTGCCGTTCGACCTCGGCACCTCCAATCGCACCGGCGCACGCTTCGGCCCGCGCCAGATCCGCACGGAATCCGTGCTGCTGCGCCCATACAACATGGCCACGCGCGCCGCGCCGTTCGATTCGCTGCAGATCGCCGACATCGGCGACGTCGCGATCAACCCGTACAACCTGCACGATTCCATCGCGCGCATCGAGACCGCGTACGACGCGATTCTCGCGCACGACTGCAAGCCGATCACGCTCGGCGGCGACCACACGATCGCGCTGCCGATCCTGCGCGCGATCCACCGCAAGCACGGCAAGGTTGCATTGATCCACGTCGATGCACACGCCGACGTGAACGATACGATGATGGGCGAAAAGATCGCGCACGGCACGCCGTTCCGCCGCGCGGTCGAGGAAGGCCTGCTGCACGGCGACAAGGTCACCCAGATCGGCCTGCGCGGCACCGGCTACGCCGCCGAGGATTTCGACTGGTGCCGCGAGCAGGGCTTCCGCGTGGTCCAGGCCGAGGAATGCTGGAACAAGTCGCTCGCGCCGCTGATGGAAGAAGTGCGCGCGCGCATCGGCGACACGCCCGTCTACATCACCTTCGACATCGACGGCATCGACCCGGCCTACGCACCGGGCACCGGCACGCCGGAAATCGCCGGCCTCACGGTGCCGCAGGCGCTCGAGATCATCCGCGGCGCGAAGGGGCTGAACATCGTCGGTTGCGATCTCGTCGAAGTCGCGCCGCCGTACGACCCATTCGGCACCACGGCCCTGCTCGGCGCGAATCTCGCGTACGAGTTGCTGTGCGTGCTGCCCGGCGTCGCGTACCGCGACTGATCCCGGCGCACAACCTATTCAAAATCAGAGGATTCCAGAGGAGCACATAACAGATGGGGACTGCCATCAAGCAACCGAAGCGGGCGGCGCTCGCTTCGTTCGTCGGCACCACGATCGAATGGTACGACTTCTATAGCTACGCGACCGCCGCCGCCATCGTGTTCGGGCCGCTGTTCTTTCCCGGCGAAAGCCGTTTCGTCAGCCTGCTCGCGTCGTTCGGCTCGTTCGCGGTCGGCTTCTTCGCGCGGCCGCTCGGCGGCGTGATGTTCGGCTATCTCGGAGACCGCTTCGGCCGCAAGCGCTCGCTGCTCGCGACGCTGATGCTGATGGCCGTGTCGACGGTCGCGATCGGCCTGCTGCCGACCCATGCGCAAGCTGGCGTGATCGCACCGATCCTGCTGGTTCTGATGCGCGTGCTGCAAGGTATCGCGGTCGGCGGCGAATGGGGCGGCGCGGTGCTGCTCGCCGGCGAGCATGCGCCCGAAGGCAAGCGCACGTTCTTCGCGTCGTTCGCGCAACTCGGCAGCGCGAGCGGCCTGATCCTGTCGATGCTCGCGTTCGGCGCGATCAGCACGCTGTCGAAGGACGACATGATGAGCTGGGGCTGGCGCGTGCCGTTCCTCGCGAGCGCCGTGCTGCTGGCCGTCGGCTTCGTGATCCGCGCGAGCGTGTCCGAGTCGCCCGAGTTCGAGGAAGTCAGGAAGAGCGGCAACACCGCGCAAAACCCGGTGCGCGAGGCGCTCAAGTACTGGCCGCTGCTGCTGCTCGCGATCGGCGCGAACGTGTACGGGATCGCCGGCGTGTATTTCAGCAACATCTTCATGATCAGCTACGCGACGCAGTTCCTGTCGCTCGACCGGTCGATGGTGCTGCATTGCATGACGATCGTCGCCGTGCTGCAGTTCGGCGTGCAGCTCGCGGCCGCGTTCATCGCGCAGCGCTTCGGCACGACGCGCGTGCTGCTGATCACCGGCGCGTGGGCCGCGATCGTGCCGTTCGTGATGCTGCCGCTCGTGCACATGGGCACGCCGCTGTCGATCACGGTCGGCGTCGGCCTCGCGACGCTCGCGGAATCGGGCTACTACTCGGTGGTCGCAGGTTTCGTCAGCGGCATCTTCATCGCGCGCATCCGCTACACGGCGATCTCGATCGCGTACCAAGTGTGCGGCGCGATCGCCGGCGGTCTCACGCCGCTCGTCGCCACGCTGATCGCACAAAACACCGCGCCGCAATGGTGGCCGCTCGCGATCCAGTATACGAGCGCCGCCGTGCTGTCGTCGGTGTGCGTGTGGCTGATCTCGCGCCGCGTCAGCATCGACGATGCCGGCGCGCCCGGCAAGGCCGACGAAGCGCTGCCGCGCGGCGCACGCACCGCGTAACCTCACGCAGCGGGCAGGCGGCATCGCCTGCCCGTTTGCGGTGCGCGTATCGCGGTACGCCGCAACGTCCCCGCCCCGCCGAACAAGCGGCCCACACATGCGGGCCGCTTGTTGCCATCCGATCGTCGATCGCGACGGCATACGCCCAGCGTTCGCGCGTTATCGCACCTGGCTGCGCAGCGTCTTCGCGGCGGCGACCATGTTCGTCAGCGCCGGAATCACTTCCGCCCACTGGCGCGTCTTCAGCCCGCAGTCCGGGTTCACCCACAGGCGCTCCGCCGGAATCCGCTCGGCCGCCTTCTTCATCAGGCCGACGATGTGGTCCTGCGTCGGGATGTTCGGCGAGTGGATGTCGTACACGCCCGGCCCGATCTCGTTCGGATACCTGAAGCTGTCGAACGCGTCGAGCAGCTCCATGTCCGAGCGCGACGTCTCGATCGTGATCACGTCCGCGTCCATGTCGGCGATCGACGCGATGATGTCGTTGAACTCCGAATAGCACATGTGCGTATGGATCTGCGTATCGTCCTGCACGCCGTTCGCGGCGATGCGGAACGACTCGACCGCCCACCGCAGGTACTCGCCCCATTGCGCGCGGCGCAGCGGCAGCCCTTCGCGCAGCGCGGCCTCGTCGATCTGGATCACGCGCACGCCGGCCTTCTCGAGATCGAGCACTTCGTCGCGGATCGCCAGCGCGAGCTGGTAGCACGACACCGAACGCGGCTGGTCGTCGCGCACGAACGACCAGTTCAGGATCGTCACCGGGCCGGTCAGCATGCCCTTCATCGGCTTGTTCGTCAGCGACTGCGCATACGCGATCCATTCGACCGTCATCGCCTTCGGGCGGCTGATGTCGCCGAACAGGATCGGCGGCTTCACGCAGCGCGAACCGTACGACTGCACCCAGCCGAACTGGCTGAACACATAGCCGTCGAGCTGCTCGCCGAAGTACTCGACCATGTCGTTGCGTTCGGCTTCACCGTGCACCAGCACGTCGAGCTCGAGCGACTCCTGCTCGCGCACGCTGCGCTCGATTTCCGCCTGCATCGCCTTGCGGTAGCCGGCTTCATCCAGCGCGCCCGCCTTGAACTGGCTACGCGCGAGGCGAATCTCGGCGGTCTGTGGAAACGAGCCGATCGTCGTCGTCGGGAACGCCGGCAGATTCAGGCGCGCCGACTGTTTCGGCGCGCGCTGCGTGTACGGGCTCGCGCGGTTGCCGAGTTGCGCGTCGATGCATGCGATCGCGGCCTTCACCGCCGGGTTGTTCACGCGCGGCGAGCGACGGCGCGCATCGATCGCGGCGGCATTCGCGGCGAGCGCGTCGGCCACCTTGTCGCGGCCTTCGTTCAGCGCGGTCGCGAGCACCTTCAGTTCGTCGAGCTTCTGCAGCGCGAACGCAAGCCATGCACGGATCTCCGCGTCGAGCTTCTCCTCGCTCGCGAGATCGACCGGCACATGCAGCAGCGAGCACGACGGTGCGAGCCACAAGCGGTCGCCCAGTTGCTTCGCGAGCGGTTCGAGCCAGTCGAGCGTCGCGTTCAGGTCCGTCTTCCAGATGTTGCGGCCGTTGATCACGCCCACCGACAGGATGCGGTCGGCCGGCAGTTCGCGCACGAGCGCGTCGATTTCGTCGCGGGCGTTGATCGCATCGATATGCAGGCCGTCGACCGGCAGCGAGGCCGCGAGCGTCAGGTTGTCCTGAAGCTGGCCGAAGTACGTCGCGAGCAGCAGCTTGATGCGGCGCGTCTCGAGCGTGTCGTACGCGGTGCGCAGCGCCAGGCGCCATTCGGCGTCGAGCTCGGTGACGAGGATCGGTTCGTCGATCTGCACCCATTCGACACCCTGCGCGGTCAGCGTGTCGAGCAGCGCGCCATATACCGGCAGCAGCTTCGGCAGCAGCGCGAGGCGATCGGAATCGTCCTTCGCCTTGCCGAGCCACAGATACGTGACGGGGCCGAGAATCACCGGCTTCGCGGCGACGCCCTGCGCCTGCGCTTCCGCCAGTTGCTGGAGCAGGCGCGACGGATCGAGCGAGAAGTTCGTGTCCGCGTGGAACTCCGGCACGATGTAGTGATAGTTCGTGTCGAACCACTTCGTCATTTCACCGGCCGCGACACCGCCGCAGCATGCCGCGTGTTCTTCCGCCGACTGCGCCGAACGGCCGCGCGCGACGCGGAAATAGTTGTCGAGCGCGTCGCCATGGAAGTCCTGCACGCGCTTCGGCAAGTTGCCGAGCGTGAAGCTCATGTCGAGCACCTGATCGTAGAACGCGAAATCGCCGATCGGTACGAGATCGAGGTCGCGCTGGTCGCTCCAGTGGCGTTGGCGAAGTTCGGCGCCGAGGGCTTTCAGTTCGTCGCGCGACGATTCGCCCTTCCAGTAGCGTTCGAGACCGAACTTGAGTTCGCGCTTCGCGCCGATGCGCGGAAAACCGAGGTTGTGTGTCGTAACCATGAAGCTGCCATCCAGAAGAAATTGAAGATCCGGCAGCCATCATAGGGATTTCATCTCATGAAATAAAATGGCATTATTTCATTCATCCATTAAAGTTGTTCATGTATCTGTTGGGTGAACGATCTCCATGCTGGAACGATTCCATCTCGTCGTGATCCGCGAAGTCGAGCGCCAGGGCTCGCTGACCGCGGCCGCCAATGCGCTGCATCTCACGCAATCGGCGCTCAGCCATACCGTCCGGAAAATCGAGCAGCAGCTCGGCACGCCGATCTGGGACCGGGAAGGACGCGGCCTGCGGCTCACGCAGGGCGGGCAGTATCTGCTGAAGCTGGCGAACCGACTGCTGCCGCAGTTCGAACTCGCCGAGGAGCGGATGAAGCAGTACGCGAAGGGCGAGCGCGGCACGCTGCGCATCGGGATGGAGTGCCATCCGTGCTACCAGTGGCTGCTGAAGGTCGTGTCACCGTATCTCTCGCGCTGGCCGGACGTCGACGTGGACGTGAAGCAGCGCTTCCAGTTCGGCGGCATCGGCGCGCTGTTCGGCCATGACATCGACGTGCTCGTGACGCCCGACCCGCTCAACAGGCCGGGGCTGCGATTCGATCCCGTGTTCGATTACGAGCAGGTGCTCGTGGTCGCGGATGCGCATCGGTTTGCGAACGCCGACTACGTGACGCCCGAGCAGCTGACCGACGAGGTTCTTATCACCTACCCGGTCGAAACCGACCGGCTCGACATCTACAACCAGTTCCTGACGCCGGCCGGCATCGTGCCGCGGCGCCACAAGTCGATCGAGACGACCGACATCATGCTGCAGATGGTGGCGAGCGGGCGGGGCGTGGCCGCGCTGCCGAGGTGGCTTGCCGATGAATATGCGGACCGGATGCCGGTCGTGCCGGTCAAGCTCGGCAAGAAGGGCATTGCGAAACAGATCTTCCTCGGCATCCGCGAGGCGGATGCGTCGATCGACTATCTGGCCGCATTCGTCGCGCTGGCGCGCGAATCGACGTGGAGCGCGCCACGCATGCTGCGCTAGCCGAGCTCGCACACTATGCACTTCCGGCAGTCCGCATGTCGGTGCGCAGGCTGGTGTTCACTATATGGACAACGACGCGAGCCGTGCACGACATGTTGCGTCACGACGTTACGGCACCGCCCCCTTACACAGCCGTAAGACCATGATTCGCCCTCCGTACTGTCATCAAACTGACTGCTAGCGAAAGCTAGGATCGGACGCGGTTCCATTACGAGATGCCGTCATGAATCATCCTGCTTCGTCCGCACAGAACAATTCGGGTTCAGTCGAACGCACCAGGCAGGTCGGCTATGCCGTGTTCCTGCTGGTGCTCGCGTTCGGCGCCGCGTATATCGCCACGCACCTGATCGCCGATCTGTCGCCGGTCCGCGAAGGGTCGCTGTTCCCGTACCTCATGCTCGGCGCCGCGCTGCTGATCGCGCTCGGCTTCGAATTCGTCAACGGCTTCCACGACACCGCGAACGCGGTGGCCACCGTGATCTATACCCACTCGCTGACGCCCAACGTCGCGGTGATCTGGTCCGGCATGTGGAACTTCCTCGGCGTGATGGTCTCGAGCGGCGCCGTCGCGTTCGGCATCCTGCAGTTGCTGCCGGTCGAACTGATCCTGCAGGTCGGTAGCGGCGCGGGCTTCGCGATGGTGTTCGCGCTGCTGATCGCCGCGATCGTGTGGAACCTCGCGACCTGGTATTTCGGGCTACCGTCGTCGAGCTCGCATACGCTGATCGGGTCGATCATCGGCGTCGGTCTGATGAACCAGTTGATGCACGGGCCGTCCGGCACAAGCGGCGTCGACTGGGGCCAGGCGCTCGGTGTCGGCAAGTCGCTGCTGTTCTCGCCGATCGTCGGCTTCCTGTGCGCGGCACTGCTGCTGCTCGTGCTGAAGGCGCTCGTGCGGATTCCCGATCTGTACAAGGAGCCGCCGAAGGATCAGCCGCCGCCGTTCTGGATTCGCTGCCTGCTGATCTTGACCTGCACGGGCGTGTCGTTCGCGCACGGATCGAACGACGGGCAGAAAGGGATGGGCCTCATCATGCTGATCCTGATCGGCACCGTGCCGACCGCGTATGCGCTGAACAAGGCCGTCACGCCGGCCGAAACGCAGACGTTCGTCGCCGTCGCGAACCAGGCTGCCGCGACGTTCGGGAAGTATACGAACGGCGTCGCGCCGTCCGCGAACCCGCGCGCCGACGTCGAACACTACGTGCAGCATCGTGAACTAACGCCCGCCGTGCTGCCTGCCGTGCAACAGCTGTCCACGTTGCTCGCGACCTCGGTCGGCGCCTCGGGGTCGATGGCGGCGGTGCCGCAACGCGACGTCGACAATGTGCGCAACACGATGTATCTGGTATCCGAAGCGATTCGCCTGATCGAGAAGTCGGGGCAGCCCGCGCTCGCCGACGACGACAAACTCGCGATCGACAACTATCGCAAGCAACTCGACCACGCGACCAAGTTCATTCCGACGTGGGTGAAAGTCGCCGTCGCGATCGCACTTGGCCTCGGCACGATGGTCGGCTGGAAGCGGATCGTCGTGACCGTCGGCGAGAAGATCGGCAAGCAGCATTTGACGTATGGGCAGGGTGCGTCGGCCGAACTCGTCGCGATGCTGACGATCGGTGCGGCCGACGTGTACGGGCTGCCCGTGTCGACGACGCACGTGCTGTCGTCGGGCGTCGCGGGCACGATGGCCGCGAACGGATCCGGGCTGCAGTGGAGCACGGTGCGCAGCCTCGTGCTCGCGTGGGTGCTGACGCTGCCCGCGTCGATCGTGCTGGCAGGCGGGCTCTACTGGTTGTTCCGGTCAGTGGCGTGATCGGGCGAACGGTGGGTGGCCGGTGAGAGCCGGTCGCCTGCCGTGGAAGATTTCGCCGTCGCTTCTCCGCTTCTCCGCTTCTCCGCTTCTCCGCTTCGACACTTCTCGGCATTCGATGGGTTCGTGCCACGTCCTCGCTTTTTCCGCCTTTCCGGATTGAAGCGCAAGATCTGGAGCGCGCCGGCACGCGGACGCCGCTAGACTGGGTTCATCAACTTTCATCGTGGCTTCAACCGTGCATGCGACGCGTGCGAATATTCCGCGCGACCGTACGGCGCCACATCGCTGACGAACCGAGGTAGGCCCGTGAATATCGCCAATCTGCAACCTGCCGTCGAATCGACGGACATCGCGCAACGCGTCGATACAATCGACTGGCCGACCGTCGATGTCGAGCTCGATCGCTACGGATGTGCGCGAGTGCCGGGCCTGATTTCTGCAAGCGAGTGCGATGCGCTCGCCTCGCTCTATCCGCGGGATGCGCTCTATCGTTCGCGCATCGTGATGGCACGGCACGGCTTCGGGCGCGGCGAATACAAGTACTTCGCGTATCCGCTGCCTGGGGTCATCGCCGCGCTGCGCATGACGCTCTACCCGCATCTTGCGCCGATCGCCAATCGCTGGAACCAGGCACTTGGGATCAACGTCCGCTATCCGAAAGAGCACCGGACGTTCCTCGATCGCTGCCACGCGGCGGGACAGACGCGACCGACGCCGCTGATCCTGCAATACGGTCCCGACGACTACAATTGCCTCCATCAGGACCTGTACGGCGAGCATGTCTTTCCGCTTCAGGTCGCTATCCTGCTGTCGGTACCTGATCGGGATTTCACGGGCGGCGAGTTCGTGCTGACGGAACAGCGACCACGCATGCAGTCACGCGCGGAAGTGGTGCCGCTGACGCAAGGCGACGCGGTGATCTTCGCCGTCCACGGCAGGCCCGTGCAGGGAACGCGCGGCGTCTATCGCGTCAACTTGCGCCATGGCGTGAGCAGAATCCGAAGCGGCCATCGCCATACGATCGGCATCATCTTCCATAACGCCCAGTGACGGCCTGCGGGGTGCAACGTGATGTTGTCGCGCCATTCGGCATGCGAATGAGTTTGCGCCACAGGCACCGCGCATCATTGCGCAAGGATCGTTGTGCCGTGCCGCCGCCACACGGTCTGCGCATCATCGGCGGTAACGGACGACGGGGCGCACTGTCCTTCAGACGATCGTCGCCATGACGGATCGACGTTTCGAGTGAGCGACAATAAACTGAAGCCCGCACCCGTCGCGACGCCAATGCAATGAGAAATCCTGCTTACCTGCGGGCCGCATTTGCCCGGAGGTGATCGCCAGCATTGGAAGCCAGCCGCGCATAGCCGGGCAACGTCAGCAGCGCGAGCACGCCCGCCGCAACGAACGCCCAGCGAAAATCGTCGAGCACGTAATGCATGCCGGCCGCGTCGCCACGCACCAACGCCGCCAACCGCAGCGACAACGCACCGAATGCAATCCCCATCCCGATCGTCATCTGTTGCGCCGCGCTCCACAGCGTGCTGGCCGCGCTCGTCTGTCGAGCCGGAATGTCAGCATATGCCAGCGTCGCGAGCGTCGTGAACTGCATCGACCGCGTGAGCCCGTAGACGAATACGACGAACAGCGTGACCGCCAGCGGCGTCGACGCTGTCAGCCAGCCACACGCGATCGTGAAAAGACCTGCGATCGTCACGTCGACGAGCGCAACGCGCCGGAAACCGAATCGGTCGAGGATCCACGACGTTCCCGCCTTCATCCCGAGATTGCCAAGC
The DNA here is from genome assembly GCF_001524185.1 of Burkholderia sp. FL-7-2-10-S1-D7. Lineage (NCBI taxonomy): Bacteria > Pseudomonadati > Pseudomonadota > Betaproteobacteria > Burkholderiales > Burkholderiaceae > Burkholderia > Burkholderia sp. FL-7-2-10-S1-D7. The sequence continues at coordinate 54,942 of NZ_LOWY01000062.1, forward strand.
GCGCTCGCGAGCAGCAGCAGGCCGGACTGGAATGGCGACAGCCCGAAGCCGATCTGGAACAGCAGCGGCAGCAGATACGGCACGGCGTTGAGCGCCATCCGCGTGATGGAGCCGGTGATCACCGTCACCGAGAATGTCGGCACTTTCAGCGTCGAGAAATCGAGCAGCGGATGCGCACAGCGTTGCCCGTGCATCCACGCGGCGATGCCGAACAGCACGCTCGCGCCCACCAGAATACCCGCGCGCGTGAAGTCGACGTCCTGCTGGCCGGCCGCTTCGGTACCGATCAGCAGACAGGTCAGCGCAGCGCCTGCCAGCACGAAGCCGACCCAGTCGAGCGGTCGTTGCTCGTCGGCACGCGTGTTCCGGACGATCAGCCAGGTACAGACGAGCGCAGCAATGCCGAACGGGACATTCAGCAGGAAGATCCATCGCCAAGACGCGTAGGTCGTGATGAAGCCGCCGATGGGCGGCCCGACGACCGGCGCGACGATGCCCGGCCACGTGATCGTCGCGATTGCGCGCATCAACTGGGCCTTCTCGGTGCTGCGAACGACGATCAGCCGTCCGACCGGCACCATCATCGCCCCGCCGACACCCTGCAGCAGGCGCGCGGCCGTGAACGTCATCACGCCCTCGGACAGCCCGCACAGCACCGACGCGCCGGTAAATACGAAGATGGCGGTGGCAAACACCGTTCGCGAGCCGTAACGATCCGCAATCCAGCCGCTGATCGGGATGAACACCGCGAGCGCCAACATGTAGGCCGTCATCCCGAGGCTCAGCGCGTTCGGCCCGACGCCGAACGAGCGTGCCATCTGCGGCAGCGCGGTCGCGATCACGGTCGTGTCGAGATACTCCATGAAGAATGTTGCAGCGACCAGATACGGCAAGAAGTCGGTCGTCCTACCACCGTAGGCAGGGCTATCAATCATGAATGGTGCGGGAAACGAAGTACGAAGGACACCGAGTGCCGGCTATGCAGATGAACGCCGGGAATCGGGATGAATGGTGATAGTACCCTGAAGGGCTGCTGGTCCGCTCTGCCGGGCATGCGCGCGAATGGACTTTATGCGCATAGATTTTTATAGCGATATCGTGCTGCAGTCACCGAATGGCATACGTGATCAGGTCAGCACGACACGGCGAGGGACGGGAACATCAATTCGGGCGCATTTTGCCGGAAAGTGACATTTTTCGACGATCATCGATCAATGTCGCTCATCATCGACCATCACGGCACTATTGCTGGATGCCAGTTCCTGTCGCCTTGCACTCGCCATTCCGCTCGTATTTCCGCCGCTCAAATGCAAAAACCCCCGCCTTTCGGGCGGGGGTTTCTGGCTTAGGGAGCCTGACGATTACCTAC
>NZ_LOWY01000063.1:0-684 GCF_001524185.1 Burkholderia sp. FL-7-2-10-S1-D7
TAGCGGTCGGAATAGCCTGCGGTACTGACGAGCGGGACGTATCCGGCGAAGGCCTGGAGGGCGTCCCAGTCCAGCGCTGTGAAATGTTCATCGTAGGGGCTGACGACATAGAGCTTTCGTGTGCCGCGGTGGAGGCGCACGAAGCTGCCTCTGAAGCGACCTGCAAAATTCCGGAAGCAGTAGTACATCGCGACTGCGATCGCAACAGTGACGAGGAATCCAAACAGAAGTTGGCCCCACGCAGGGGGCGAACCTGTCGACGTATCTAGGAGCCAAAGTGAGATAACCCCCCCTATTCCAACAAGTAGGGATATTCCAATAAAGCTTGCGTAGACGTTCCGCACGATGTTGCCTTGAAGCGCCAACTCGACGCATTGGGCGTTCACGCGCCGTACGCCCAGTTCCTGCTGTATCAGGTCAGGCGTACTGGGAATGGCGTGGCGATCCGGTGTGCCACGCCGTAAACGGGTGGCGCCGATGAGCAGGCTGGTGGGCAGGCGTCGGAGCGGCGGGGTAGCTTGATGCATGTCAGCCCTCATGCTTCAACGCGCGGTGGTTCCGCCGCTTCTTGGTCAGCCAAGCCACAGAGCTTATCGATCTCGCTCGAAAACCGCGCATAGGGCACGTTGTATTCGATGACCTCGGCGAGGCTGTCAGGAAAGACCATGCAGACGAGCCAGATCG
>NZ_LOWY01000064.1:0-5163 GCF_001524185.1 Burkholderia sp. FL-7-2-10-S1-D7
GAAATACAAAACGCCCGATGCGGTGCATCGGGCGTTCTAGCGCCTGGATACTGTCAACCTATTCCAGGACTTGACAGCGGCGCGGCTGCACGCGTGCCGCGTGCGCTTCGAGGCATAATCATCGGTTGCTGCGCGCCGGCCGGCGCGCTCGAATCAGGACCGACCATGAATGCTTCCGCACCTGCCGCCTCCGTGCGCGCCGACGATCTCGACTGGCACTGGAAATCCTTCGACGCGCTGACGGCGCATGAACTCTATTCGATCCTCGACGCGCGCAGTGCTGTGTTCGTTGTCGAGCAGAACTGCGTGTATCGCGACATCGACGGTGCCGATCAGGCCGCGTGGCACCTGGCCGCGTACGACCCGGCGGGCCGCCTCGCCGGCTATCTGCGCGTGCTGCTGCCGGATGCGCAGCACACTGACGTACGCATTGGCCGCGTGCTGACGACCGCGCCGTTTCGCGGCGCGGGCCTCGGCAACGCATTGCTGTCGCGCGCGCTCGAGCGCATCCGCGCGCAGTGGCCGGATGCGCAGGTGAGCCTGCATGCGCAAGCCCATCTGCAGCGCTTCTATGGGGCATTCGGTTTCACGCCGAGCTCGGACGTGCACGACGAGGACGGCATCCCGCACGTGTGGATGACGAGCGCGCGCGGCTGACGCGCCGCGCCGTCAGTGGGCGGCGCGCGTCACCGAGGGGCTTTGCGGGCGCCGGGCGGCCGCCCGCTCGTCGATCAAGCGGCCGCGCGCCGACAGTCGCAGCCAGTGCCGCAGCGCGATCAGCGCGCCGATCACGCTCATCATCGAACCCGGGATCCACAGCAGCAGGCCGCCGATCTGCTGGTCGCGCAGCGGGCTGAGCCACGTGAATGCGCGTCCGCAGATCGAGTAGATCGGATACAACTCGTGCGGCGTGAAGAAGATCAGCGCACCGAGCGCGATCTGCGGCGGGATCGCCGCGACGACGATCAGGATCCGGCGGCCCGGAGACAGCCGCGCGGGCGGCGCGGGACGCGGATCGACGACGAGCCACCAGAACAGCAGCCCGTCGATTACCATGCTCCAGTTCATCACGCGATACAGGCGCCAGTCGAGCATCGCGATGAAGTGGATCGGCGATAGCAGCCAGAAATAGATCAGCCCGACGAACAGCACGACCGCGACGACCGGATGGAACACCACGTCGAGCGTCGCGCGCATGGGCGCCCACGCGAGCGCGGGGCGCACGAAGCGCTGCCGCCAGCGAAACGGTATGCCCGCGCGGATCGCCGCGCCCGGGTAAGCCAGCGCGATGAAGAACGGCCCGAGGTGATGCAGCACGAGGTGCTGCGCACGGTGCATGAAGAATTCGTGCTCGAAGAAGTAGTCGAGCCGGGTATGCAGCGCGATGTAGAGCGCCGTCAGCCCGAGCCAGAACGAGAACTGCCGCAGCGGCGACACCTTCGCCTTCTTTACGCCGCGCGCGAACAGCACGGCGGCGGTCAGTACCGCGATGACCACGGTCGGCGACGGTTCCCACGGATCGAGCCAGTACAGGACGTTCATCGCGCGCGCATCACTTCGCCTGGGCCGGCGACTTCACGGCGAACGGCGTGTCGACCGTCTCGCCATCGGAGAACTTCAGGCGCAGGCGCACGGTGTCGCCGGGCTTGATCGTGTGCCTGGGTTCCTCGAGCATGAAGTGATAGCCGCCCGGTGCGATGTCGACCTTGCCGCGCGCGGGGATCGTCAGCTTGTCGACCATTTCCATCTTCTGCGTCGAGCCGTTCGACACGGTCTGGTGCAGCATCGCCATCCCGTAGTCGGGGCTGTCGACGTCGACGAGATCGACCGGCTTGTCGCCCGTGTTGACGAGCGTCACGTAGCCGCCCGCGGGCAGCTGGTTCGGCAGCCAGCGCACCCATGCGTTCTGCGCGATGATCGCGCCGGCGGCATGCGCGTGCGCACCGATGCAGAGCGCGGCGAGGAGGGCGAACGTCTTGAGGAGCGTCTTCATGTCGGAGTTCAGGTGGTGGAGGCGGTGTCGATGATCCGGCGCACATCGGCGGCGATGGCGTCGGGTGAATCGCGGTCGGTCGCGAGCAGGCGCGCGCGACCGTTCGCGTCGAAGATGTAGACGGCCGAGCTGTGCGTAACCTCGTAGCCGCCGGACGGATCGCGTTTTTCCATCTGGTACGCGACGCGATAGCGCTTCGCGAGCGATTCGATCTGGCTGTCGGTGCCGGTCAGGCCGCGCGCGTGCGCGGCGTCGAACGCGGCGACGTACGACTGCATCGCCTGCGGCGTGTCGCGCGCGGGGTCGACCGAGACGAACAGGATGCGCACGTCGTTCGCCTGCGGGCCGAGCTTCGCGAGCACTTCCATCAGCCGTGCCATCGTTTCGGGGCAGACGTCCGGACAGTGCGTATAGCCGAAGTAGACGAACGCGACGCGGCCGCGAAACGCGTTCGCGTCGACCGCGTGGCCGTCGCCGCCGGTGAGCGTGAACGACAGGTCGGGCAGGTGGCCCGTGACGTTGGTCAGGTGCCAGTTCGGCTCGTCGTGCGTGCATGCGGCAAGCGCGACGGCGGCGGTCAGCGCCGCGGCCGTGCGGACGAAGCGGGTCAGACTGAAGAGGCGCCGGTGCGGCGCGGGACGGGCAGACGACATCCTGAGGCTCGATCGGACGGAACGGTCGTCGGCCGGCGCGGCGCCATGCGTCGCGCGGCCGGCGGTTGCAGACTGTAGCGCAATTCCGGCGCCTGCGTCCTTTCGAAACCCGTACGGCATGGGCGAGCGGGGCAATATGTCGCAGTTGACACGGATGGCCGCGCGAGGCTCGCCCGCCACCGGTTTCGCCCATCTCGCCACGCAGGCGCGGTAAGATGCGCACAATTCCATTCTCGCAGCGGCGGCCCGCGTTTGCAGGCCGCTCCTCAGACCATCGAATCGATGCAATCCGTTCCGGCTTCCCTGTCCCTGACCGATACCGCGTTCTTTTTCGACTTCGACGGCACGCTCGTCGAGCTGGCGCCGACGCCCGACAGCATTCACGTGCCACCGTCGCTGCTGACGCTGCTCGATGAACTGCGGCGTCGCACGCACGGTGCGGTCGCCGTCGTGTCGGGTCGCGGCATCGACAATCTCGACACGTTCCTGAACATGCCGGACCTGCCGATCGCAGGCCTGCACGGCGCCGAGCGTCGCGATGCGAACGGCGACACGCAGCGCATCGGCTTCAACGACGAACGGCTGCTGCGCATCGAGCGCGAGCTCGCGGCCGTCGTCGACCGTCATCCGGGCATGCTGCTCGAAATCAAGGGTGCGGCCGTCGCGCTGCATTACCGCAACGCACCCGAGCGCGAGCTGGCCGCGCGCGAGGCGGCCGAGCGCCTCGTCGCCGAATATGCGGATGCGTACGTGCTGCAGCCCGGCAAGATGGTATTCGAGATCAAGCCGAAGGGCGTCGACAAGGGGCGCGCGCTGGCCGCGTTTCTCGACGAGCCGCCGTTCGCGGGCCGCATGCCGCTGTTCGCGGGCGACGACCTGACCGACGAGAAGGGCTTCGCGGTGGTCAACGCGCGCGGCGGCCTGTCGATCAAGGTCGGCGCGGGCGAGACGTCGGCCCGCATGCGGCTCGACTCGGTCGACGCGCTGCACGAGCAGATCGCCCGCTGGCTTGGCGCGGAGCAGCAGGGCGCATGAGTCGACTCATCATCGTTTCGAACCGCGTCGCCCCGATTTCGGAAGGCGAGCCGGCGGCGGGCGGCCTCGCGATTGGCGTGTACGACGCGCTTAAGGAGACGGGCGGCATGTGGTTCGGCTGGAGCGGCGAGGTGGTCGCGTCGGGTGCGCCGCAGATCCGCATCGAGGAGCGCGGCCCCGTGACGTTCGCGACCGTCGGGCTGTCGCGCCGCGATTACGACCAGTACTACCGAGGTTTCTCGAACGCGACGCTGTGGCCCGCGTTTCATTACCGCGCAGACTTGATCCAGTACGACCGCCACGAGTTCGAAGGCTACGGCCGCGTGAACGTCTGGCTCGCACAGCAGCTCGTGCCGCTGCTGCAGGACGACGACGTGATCTGGGTGCACGACTATCACCTCATCCCGTTCGCGCGTGCGCTTCGTGCGGCCGGCGTGAAGAACCGCATCGGCTTTTTCCTGCACATTCCGTTTCCGGCCGCGCAGGTGCTCGTCAACGTGCCGCCGCATCGCGAGCTCGTCGAGTCGCTGTGCGCGTTCGACCTGCTCGGCTTTCAGACCGAGCCGGACCTGCGCGCGTTCTGCGACTACATCGAGTTCGAGGCCGGCGGCGAAGTGGCGCGCGAAGGGCGCACGGTGCGCGTCAGCGCGTTCGGCAACACGCTGCGTGCGGCCGCCTATCCGATCGGCGTGTATCCGGACGAGATCGCGTCGCTCGCGCAGGCCGGCGAGAACGGCAAGGCCGCGCGCATGGCCATGTCGCTGCGCGGGCGCCAGCTGATCATGAGCGTCGACCGGCTTGATTATTCGAAGGGGCTCGTCGAGCGGTTCCGCGCGTTCGAGAAGCTGCTGGAGCACCAGGCGTCGATCCGCAACCGCGTGTCGTTCCTGCAGATCGCGCCGTCGACGCGCGCCGACCTGCGCGCCTATCAGGACATCCGCCTGCAGCTCGAAGCGGAGTCCGGGCGCATCAACGGCCGCTTCGCGGAGCTCGACTGGGCGCCGATCCTCTACATTCACCGCCAGTACGACCGACAGGTGCTGGCCGCGCTGTATCGCCTCGCGCGCGTGGGCTTCGTGACGCCGCTGCGCGACGGCATGAACCTCGTCGCGAAGGAATACGTGTCCGCGCAGAATCCGGACGATCCGGGCGTGCTCGTGCTGTCGCGTTTCGCGGGCGCCGCGCGCGAGCTTACGGGCGCGCTGATCGTCAATCCGATCGACATCGACGGGATGGCCGACGCGCTGTCGCAGGCGCTGACGATGCCGCTCGCCGAGCGGCGCGCGCGCTATGCGGACATGATCGCGCAGCTGCGCGAGAACAACGTGTCGGTGTGGCGCGACAACTTCCTGCGCGACCTGCAGCGCGTGTAACCCGCGCGCTGCACGGCGGAGGCCGCGCGATGTGTCAAGTCCTGGAATAGGTTGACAGTATCCAGGCGCTAGAACGCCCGATGCACCGCATCGGGCGTTTTGTATTTCA
>NZ_LOWY01000065.1:0-551 GCF_001524185.1 Burkholderia sp. FL-7-2-10-S1-D7
CTGTCCACGTCGACCTCGACCGGCATCAGCTCGTTGTCCACGGGTCTGAGCTCGACCGATAGCTCGGTCGCTTCGCTGTCGACCTCGACGTCGACTGGCCTGTCGTCGGCAACTAGCTCGATCAGCTCGCTGTCCACGTCGACCTCGACCGGCATCAACTCGTTGTCCACGGGTCTGAGCTCGACCGACAGCTCGGTCGCTTCGCTCTCGACCTCGACGTCGACCGGTCTCTCGTCGGCAACCAGCTCGATCTCGTCGCTGTCCACCTCGACCTCGACGGGGATCAGCTCGCTGTCCACGGGCCTCAGCTCGACCGACAGCTCGGTCGCTTCGCTCTCGACCTCCACGTCGACTGGCCTCTCGTCGGCAACTAGCTCGATCTCGTCGTTGTCCACGTCGACCTCGACTGGCATCAGCTCGTTGTCCACGGGTCTGAGCTCGACCGATAGCTCGGTCGCTTCGCTGTCGACCTCGACATCGACTGGCCTGTCGTCGGCAACTAGCTCGATCTCGTCGCTGTCCACGTCGACTTCGACCGGCATCAGCTCGTT